>CAIUPC010000388.1 GCA_903900905.1 uncultured Acetobacteraceae bacterium | reverse complement strand
GGCACGCAACCGGGGGGGATCACCCCTCCCCCCCCCCTCCCGCAAGGGGAGAGGGAGAGCCAACAATTCGGCCACCGGCATAAACCGTCCGCCCATCCGCATTCGACCTCAGGGAGTAAACACATGGCCAAATTCAAAATCGCGACCCCGATCGGGCCCAACCTCTCGGTTCCCGGGAACTATGACTACGAGATGGAAGACCTCGCCGGCCTCGACGCCGAAATCGTCGAAGGCCCGGCTGACGAAGCCGGCTTCATTGCCTTCGCCCAGGACGCCGACGCGGTCTATGCCAAGGGCATGCGCTTCTCCAAAAAGGTCGTCGACAGCCTGCCGGCCAGGTGCCGCGCCATCGTTCTCGGCAGTGTCGGTGTCGATAGCGTCGATGTCGTCGCCGCCACCGCCCGCGGCCTGCCGGTCACCAACTGCCCCGATACCTTTATCGAGGAAGTGGCCGATCACGCGCTGATGCTGCTGTTGGCGAGCCACCGGCGGACGCTGGAGCAGGACCGTATGGTCCGCGAAGGCCGCTGGCGCGAAGGCCGCCCGGCGCTGCTGACGATTCCCCGGCTGATGGGTCAGACCCTCGGCCTGATCGCCTTCGGCCATGTCGCCCGCGCCGTCGCCAAACGCGCCAGGCCCTTCGGCCTGCGGGTCATTGCCTATGACCCGTTCATCGAAGAACTGGTCATGGTCGAGCATGGCGTCCTGCCCTGCACCCTCGAAGAAGTCCTCAGCCAGTCGGATTTCGTGTCCATGCACGCCCCGGCCACCCCGGAAGCGGAGGGCATGCTGATGGAGAAGCACTTCCGCCTGATGAAGAAGACCGCCGTCTTCATCAACACCGGCCGTGGCCCGACCGTGCAGGAATCAGCCCTGATCAAAGCCTTGTCGGAAGGCTGGATCGCCCATGCCGGGCTGGACGTGCTGGAGATCGAGCCGCCGGGCAACAACAACCCGATCCTCGGCATGCCCAATGTGACGCTGTCGGCGCACACCGCCTCGGCCTCCGCGCGGTTCGATCCGGCCCGTAAGCGCCATGTCAGCCGCGAGCTGGCTTTGGTCCTGAACGGCAAATGGCCGATGAGCTGCGTCAACCCCGCGGTGCTGATGAAGTCGGACCTGCGCCGCTGGCAGCCCATATCAATGGAACGCGGGCCAAACAGCTAAACGCCGTTCGCCTTCCGCGGTCGGCTTAACGCCGGCCGCATCCCATCCATCAAAGCGGGAGTGTCGAATCGCACCACAACCGCTGATTGGGCGGCTATGAATCCCAGAAGCGCTATGCTATCTCTTCATTGCCCTGACGACTTGCGGTATGGTCCCCGCCTGGGCTGAGTTTTGGAGGCTTCGGTCATGCAACCCGTAATATTCCTCGCCCAGCTCATTGGCTTGAGCTTGCTCATTGTATCAATTTCAATGCTGGCCCGGCGGGAGGCGATGATCGCTCTCGTCGAGAGCATGATGCAGAATCCGCCGTTACTCTTTGTGTTGGGGATTATTCAGCTCCTTGGCGGTCTGGCGATTGTCCTGACCCAGGATGCATCCAGCGGCGCGACCCTGCCGCTCATCGTCACCATGATCGGATGGTGGCTCATGGTGCGCGCGGGATTGTTGATGTTCCTGTCACAGGATGCGCTCTGGGCGCTGTTCGATGCGGTGGAACTGGAAAAATACTACTATGCCTCCAACACCATCGGAATCGTCTTAGGCGCCTATCTGACCTATGCCGGCTTCGCCAGCGCGCTTGGCCTGGGCGCCATCCAACTCGGTTAAGCGAACGGACCAAAGCGACAGTGCCGCTCATAACGCCCCGGTTTCCCCGGGGCGTTTTTCGTTTGTGGTTGGCGCGGCGGCCCAGCCATGGAAAACTCCCGCCAGGACAATCAACAGAAGCGGGGAAACGGCCATGCGCGCCTTGATATCATTTATGCTCTGCCTGATTTTCACCCTCCCCGCGCGAGCGGAGGTCAATGAAATCCGCATTGCCCAACAGACGAGCATTGCCTTCCTTCAATTTAACGTGATGAAGCATCAAGGCCTCATTGAGAAACATGCCGCGGCTTTGGGTATTCCGGGCCTGAAGGTGAGTTTCGCGACCTTCAATGGACCCGATGCCATGAACGACGCCCTGCTGTCTGGCGCTGTCGATATCGTGTCCGGGGGACCGCCCGGCCTGCTCGTGGTCTGGGCCAAGACGCGTGGCTCAGCGCAGGAAGTGCGTGGGGTCGCGGCGCTGTCGCAACTACCGTTCCTGCTCAACACCCGCAACCCTAACGTGTATCACATCCGTGATTTCACCGATTCCGATCGGATCGCGATGCCCGCGGTGAAGGTCGCCGCGCAGTCAGTTCTGCTACAAATGGCCGCCGCCAAAGAATGGGGGGACGCGCATTATGACAAGCTTGACCCCCTGACGATCGCGATGTCCCCCGCTGATGCGACCGCCGGCCTGCTCTCCGGCGGTGGCAATTTCAACGCGGCTTTCACCATTCCGCCTTTCCAGGAGATGCAATTGCGCGATCCCGCGGTGCATACCGTGCTGAACTCGCGGGACCTGCTGGGTCCATCCACCTCCAGCTACGCCTGGACCTCCAAGCGGTTCCATGACGACAATCCGAAGGTTTACCTGGCACTCGTGAACGCGCTGAAGGAGGCCTCGGCCTTCATAATCGCGAATAATAAAGAGACTGTCGGGTATTATTTGGAGGATACCCGCGCGAAGGTCGACGGTGACCAAATCCTCCGGATCATCTCCGACCCGTCCAATACCTATAGCGTAACGCCTCTGGCATCCGCCAGGTGGGCCGACTTCATGGTCCGCGTCGGGCGGAGCAAGGCCGTGGCGACGTCGTGGAAAGACCTGTTCTGGCCGGAAATCCACGATCTGCCAGGCAGCTGACTCTTATGGCAGGCGCCGTTGCTGTTGACTCATAGCAGCCCGTAAAATGAATGACGTACCGGCCACCGTTACCCGTCATGCCGACGCAGGTCGGCACCCACGCCTTTCTCCTGTCTAACGCTGCAAAGTCGTGGATGCCGACCTCCGTCG
>CAIUPC010000387.1 GCA_903900905.1 uncultured Acetobacteraceae bacterium | reverse complement strand
AGGGTGAAGCCCATGAGGCAGACGCCGCACAGGATCATCAATGCGAGTTCAAGCCGATCGAGGGCCGCCCATTTGAGGTGGCGGCCCGTTTGTTGAACGATGGGACCGGACATCAGGATTACTGAATCGACCTGCAGATTTCGAGGATCTTCGTCGCCGCCGTCCCCAGACCAGCCGCGATCTTGTCCTGGATCGGCGTCGCCGCCGCGATCATGGCGGTCTTGTCGATGCCATCAACGAACTTTACGCCCAGCTTCTGCAGCTTGGCCCGGGACTTGTGTTCGAGTTCGATCGCGATGGTGGGTTCCTTCAGCGCGATCTCATCCGCCGCGGTCTGCACCCAGCCGCGCTGTTCCGGCGTCAACGTCTGCCAGAGCTTGTCGCTGATCCAGAGGACGTTGTTGTTCGCCTCATGCTCGGTCATCGACATGATAGGGCCGACTTCGTAATGTTTGTTGGTGTCGTAGACGTTCACGCCGTTCTCGGCCATGTCGACGACGCCCGTCTGCAGGCTGGTGTAAACGCTGCCAAACGGCATGTGGATGGTCTGCGCGCCATAGGCCGGGAACATCGCGTCCTCGGTCGGGGTCGCCTGCACGCGGATCTTCATGTTGGTGAGGTCCGCCATGTTGTGGACCTCTTTCTTCCCGTACAGATTGCGCAGCCCCATCGTGCCGACGGTCAGGACATGGGCGTCTTTCACCGTCTCAGCGAACATTTCCCGGACCGCGGCCACCAGGCGCTTGTCGCCGATGGCGCGCACCAGATGCTCTTCGGAGCGGAACAGGTAATGGATCGACAGCACGCCCGACTGCGGCGACACGGTCGCGGCATTGGCGGTGGAGCTCATCATGAAGTCGATGTCGCCGGTGCGGATTTTCTGCAGCATCTGCGGTTCCGAACCCAGCTGACCACCCGGAAACTGGTCGATGGTCATCGCGCCTTTGCTGACTTCCTTCAGCTTCGCGTCGAACATATCGGCCGCAGCGCCATAGGCGGTGGTGTGCGGCTGGTCGTAGCCGAAGCTGTAATGCTTCGCGTCAGCCGCAATCGCGGCGGAGCCTGCGAATGCAAGCATGGCAGCGCCGAGCGCGGCCGAGCGGATCTGGTTCATGGTTTTGGCTGTTCCCTCAGGCGGACGATTTTACGAGCGGTACGACCCGTTGATATCGATATACCCATGCGTCAGGTCGCACGTCCACACGGTTCCTTTGCCGCGGCCGAGTCCGATATCGATGGTGATCTCGATTTCCTGGCCCTTCATATGCGCGACCACCGGGGTCTCATCATAGCCGGGAACAACGCCACCATCCTTGGCCATCCAGGTGCCGCCGACACCGATCGACAGCTTGTCGCGATCCGCCGGCTCCCCGGCTTTGCCGACGGCCATGACGATGCGGCCCCAATTGGCGTCCTCACCGGCGATGGCGGTCTTGACCAGCGGCGAGTTGGCGACCGCCATGGCGATGCGTTTGGCGGATTTTGAGGTCTTGGCGCCGGTCACGTCGATCCGCACCAGCTTCTGCGCGCCCTCACCGTCGCGGACCACCTGCAAGGCGAGGTCCAGCAGCAGGTCGTTCAGCGCCTTGGCGAAATCGTTCAGCATGCGCCCGCCCTCGGCCGGGACGCGCGGGTGTTTGGTCTGGCCGGTCGCGATCAGCAGCACGGTGTCGGAGGTGGAGGTGTCGGAATCCACCGTGGTTGCGTTGAACGTGCCGTCCACGCCCTTTTTCAGCATGGCCTGCAACGCCGCCGCCGGGATTTTGGCGTCGGTGAAGATGAAGCACAGCATTGTCGCCATATCCGGCGCGATCATGCCGCTGCCCTTGGCGATGCCGGTGATCCGCACCTCGGTATCACCGATCACGGCGGTGCGGGTGGAGGCTTTGGGGAAGGTGTCGGTGGTCATAATGCCGCGGGCAGCGGCTTCCCAGTTGTCCTCCGACAGGGTTTCGTGCAGCGCGGGGAGGGCTGCGACCAGCTTTTCGTGCGGCAGCACTTCCCCGATGACGCCGGTGGAGGCGACCATCACCTGCTTGGCCGGGCAATCCATCAACCTGGCGGCGGCGGTGGCGGTGGCGGCGCAGGCGTCATGCCCGGCCTTGCCGGTGAACACATTGGCATTGCCGGCGTTCACCACCACGACCCGGGCCTTGCCGCCCTTCAGCGCCGTGCGGCACCAGTCGACCGGCGCGCCGGGGCATTGGTTGGTGGTGAACACCCCGGCGGCGGTGGAGCCCGATGGCACCTCGATCATCACCAGATCGGTGCGGCCCTTGTATCGGATACCCGCGGCGGCGGCGCCCAGACGAACGCCCGCGAGGGGCGGCAGCGCGGGCAGAGCAACGGCGAGCGGCGAAACAGGGGTCGACATGGCGATGATCCTTGGACGGATAGTGGGTTGGACGTCTTACTTGGCGGGCGGCGGCGGTTCGGCCGAATCGGTCGCACGCTGCTTGGAACCATCGAGATTGAACTTCTCGATGGCAACCCCGACGCGGGCCCGGGCGACCGCGGCCTGCACATTTTCCTGCACCACCTTCTGGCGCAGCTCGTCACGGGCCGTCTCGTAGGGCGGGACTGGCGCCTGGCGATGTTCCAGCACCTGGATCACGTGCCAGCCGAACTGGGTCTGCACCGGCGCCGGGCTGACCTCTCCGTCCTTGAGGGAGAACGCGGTCGCGGCGAATTCCGGCACCATATCGCCTTTTTTGAAGAAGCCGAGATCGCCGCCCTGCGCCGAGGCGCCGGGATCCTTGCTGAACTCTTTCGACAAAGCCGCGAAATCGCCACCCTTTTTCAGGTCTTCGGTGATTTTTTTGGCAACCGCTTCTTCCGGCACCAGGATGTGGCGGGCATGCACTTCCGTCTCACCGGTCTTGCCGGCGGTGTCTTTTTCGTAGCGCACCTTCAGCGCCGCATCGGTCACCAGATGGTCGATTTCCTTATGCAGCAGCGCTGTTTCCAGCGCGCGATCGGCCGCGGCGCTCATTTGACGCGCTACGGTCGCGTCCTTGTCCAGGCCCTGTTTGCGGGCTTCGGCGACCAGCAGCCGTGCCTCGATCACCTGATCGAGCAGGATCGGCAGCAGGGTCTGCGGGGGCATGGAGCGGGCGTTCGGGGGGAGGGATGCCATCACCTCCCGCAGATCGGACAAGCGAACCTGGTCCGTGCCGACCGTGGCGACAACGGGATCGGCCGGTGCGACCGCGGCCTGGACCGCGGGTGCGGGCGCCGGCGCGGCTTTGCCGGCCGGGACGGCCTGCGCCCAGGCAGTGCCACAGAGCGGCATCGCCACCAGCGACAGAATGAGCGCACGGCTGGCGGCGCCAGCGAACGAAACGTGGGAATAAGGCATCATGACCCCGGATCAAGGAAGGCGCGTTCATGCCGGAAAGCCCTCGCTGCGACAAGAACGCGTCAGCCACTACTTTGCGGTTCCCCCGGCCATTTCCGTCCCATCCAGGTTAAATCGTCGAATAAACAATTGTGACCGTGCTGATATCACCGCTTGCCGCACCGCTTCTGACATCAGTTCTTCACGTAACGTATCCTTGACATCCGCGAAACTGGGCGCCCCTACCAACCGCCGCTCCTCGACCTTAACAACGTGCCAGCCGAACTCATTATGGACCGGGTTCGGTGCGACCTGTCCCGGAGGCAACGAGAAGGCCACATCGGCGAAATTCGGCCATACCTGATCGCGCCGGAAAAATCCCAGATCGCCGCCGTTCTGACCGTCCGGGTCCTTGCTGCGCGCGCGGGCCAGACCGGCGAAGTCGGCACCCCTGCGCAATTGATCGATCAGGTCCCGGGCTTCGGCCTCCGCGGTCACGAGGATATGGCGGGCGCGGGCTTCCTCCGTCGCAGGGCGGGCCCCGAAGCGCTGATTGTAGCGTAACTGGATCGCCTGATCAGTGACCTTTGACGCTGCTTCCTGCTCCAGATACGCACCTTCAAGAACCCGGTCGGCCGCCGCCTCGATTTCTTTTTTCACCGCGGGGCGGTCCGCGAGACCGCGCCGATCGGCCATGCGGACAAGCGCCTGATGGTCGACCATCCGTTCGAGCAGGATCGGATACAATGTGTCGAAGGGCAGAGAGCGGAGGTTTGCTGGCAGCGTTTGGGT
>CAIUPC010000386.1 GCA_903900905.1 uncultured Acetobacteraceae bacterium | reverse complement strand
CTTGGCTCTGTCCTGGGATTACAACCCGGATCTGACCGAATTCACCCTGACTTTGCGTCCCAACGTCACGTTCCATGATGGATCACCGTTCGATGCGAAGGCGGTGGTGTTGAATTTCGAACGCTCGACCGCGCTTGGCAGCCGGGCCGGGAATGCGACGTTTGAGACCATGAGTCAGATCGCCGCGATCGAAATCCTCGGCGATCACAAGCTGCGCCTGAAACTGAAAGCACCGAGCGGCCAGCTGCCGTATTTGCTTGGTGGTCAGGCGGGGATGATGATCGCGCCGGCATCATTGGCCGATAACGCGTTTGGCGGGGCGCTGAAACCGGTTGGCACCGGACCGTATAAGGTTCGATCGTTCGACTCCAACGTGCAGACCATCACGACACGGAATGACGCCTACTGGGAAGGCACGAAAGGCCGCCCCGCCGCGTTTGAGCATCATTTCGCCGCCGACGCGCGGGCGCGGTTGAACGCGGTCCGCTCCGGCCAGGCCAATGTCGCGCTGATCGAGCCGCGCCAGATCGGGGAAGCCAAGGCGGCCGGTTTCGCGGTGCAGGTGAATGAGAAGAACAGCACCTGGGAAATCGGGGTGAACACCAGCCACGATGCCACCGGCAAGCTCAAAATCCGTCAGGCCATCATGCACGCCACCGATCGGCATGCGCTGGCGGATGCGCTTGGCTATGGCGCGAGCAAGCCGACGGTGCAGTATTTCGCATCGACCTCGCCCTGGTTCATTCCGGAGCTGGAGAACCTCTATCCCTTCGATCCCGAAAAGGCGAAGCGGCTGGTCAAAGAGGCCGGATATGCCAACGGAGTCGATATCTCCTGGTTGCTGCTGAATACCAACGAATATAAGCAGATCGCCGAAGCGATGCAGGCGATGTTGGGCGATGTCGGAATCCGGGTGAAATTCGATGTGGTGGATGTGTCGCAATACACGCTGTTCCGCCGGCCGCCGCCGGGCCGTGGCGATGTGCTGATGGTGCGTTGGGGCGGACGGCCGGACCCGTTGCAGACCTTCCAGGAAGGGTTGGGCGGCAACACGCTGCCCTGGGGCGCGGTGGTGCCGGAAATCGACACGCTCATTGGCCAGGCGCGCGGCATGGCGCCGGGCGATCCGAAGCGGGCGGACGTGCTGCATCGAATCGCGCGCGTTTCGACCGAGCAGGTCGGACACATTACGCTGATGAGCCGATCGAACGTCTATGCCTATAAGCCGGGTTGCATCAGCAATCTACCGCCGTATTTGCCGACCGGCAATGATCGTATCAATGACACGCAAGTGGGCACGGGCTGTAAATGAACACGCTGCTCTATATGTGCCGCCGGATCGCGGCGGCTATCCCGATCCTGATTCTGGTGGGGCTGATCACCTTCCTGCTGATCCATCTGACCCCCGGCGATCCGGCGGCGGTGGTGGCGGGGGAGAATGCTTCGGCCGAGGCCATTGAGGCGGCACGGCATCGCCTGGGTCTGGATCAACCCTTCCTGCTGCAATTCTGGCACTGGCTCTCCGCCGTGATGGTGGGGGATCTCGGTACCTCATTCACCAGCGGCCGGCCGGTCACCGAGCTGATTTTCGATCGCATGCCGATCACGCTGTCGTTGACGGCGGGTTCGACGTTGATCGGGGTGGGGCTGGCGGTGCCGCTGGGCGTGTTCGCGGCGATAAATCGCGGCTCGTATCTGGATCGTCTGACGATCTTCGGCACCTCCCTCGGCATCGCGGCGCCGGAGTTCTTTATCGGGCTGCTGCTGGTGCTGGTGGTGGCGCTGAACCTCGGCTGGCTGCCGGCGACGGGTTATATCCCGTTCAGCGAGGACCCGGTGGAGTATGTGGCGCGGCTGACGCTGCCCTCCCTCACGCTGGGCGTCGGCCTGGCGGCGGAGCTGGCGCGGCAGGTGCGTGGCGCGATGATCGACGTGCTGTCGCGCGATTACATCCAGACGGCGCGCGCCAAGGGCCTGTCGTCGTTCTCGATCATCGTGAAGCACGCGCTGAAGAATGCCGCCATTCCGTTGGTGACGGTGCTGGGCCTGCAAATCCGGCGGCTGCTGGGTGGCGCGGTGATCGTGGAGCAGATCTTCGCCATGAACGGCGTTGGCTCCTTGGCGGTGCGGGCGGTG
>CAIUPC010000385.1 GCA_903900905.1 uncultured Acetobacteraceae bacterium | reverse complement strand
TTGGAAAGGCCGGTGAGAGGAACGCCAGCGCGGCCCCGTTGCGGCGGGCGCGGCGCAACTCCGGCAGGGAATGGGCGGAGCTGGTGTTCAGCCCTCGGCGGCGCAGCACCCCCGGCCAGCGGCCGCCGCGCAGATGCACCCCGGCGCCCAAAGCCGCGGCCAGCCGCACATCGCCGGCCACCACCAAAGCCAGACGCCGCACCCGGCAGATGCGGGCCAAATCCCGGCCGATCGCCGCCCGTCCGGGATGGCCGTCGTGCCGCAGCACCACCCCCGCGATCCCCTTCGGCAAACGCATCGCGGCCGCGCGCGGTTCGGCCAGCCGCACCGTGTCGGTGAACAGCCACAGCACCGGCAGCCCCTGCGCCCGCCGCGCCGCGGCATGGCCCCAGGCCAGAAGCCGCGCGTCCATCAGACCAACGCCCCGATTGGCCGTGGCGGCATCGGCGTGGCAAACACGGGATTGGTCAACCGAGGACGCAAGCACGACGATGAGCCGCCGATCCAAACAGATCGATGCCTATTTCCTGCAGGGCGAGCGCCTGCATGCCGCCGGCCGGCTGGGTGAGGCGGAGCAGATCTATCGCCAGATCCTGGCCGTGGACCCGAAACACGCGGACTCCCACCACATGCTCGGCGTGCTGGCGCTGCAGCTGGGCAATCCGGACGCGGCGCTGACGCTGTGCGATGTCGCCATTGGGCTGAAACCATTGGTCTCCTCCTATCATTTACACCGCGCGCATGCCCTGCTGGCTTTGGGTCGGCCAGAGGATGCGATAACGGCCTGCCGGGTGGCGCTGCGGACCAAAAGCCGGAATGCGGAAGCCTATCAGGCTCTCGGCCATGCCCATAGCGACGCGCTACAACCGGCTGAGGCATTGCGCGCCTATCGGGAGGCGGTGCGCCTGAAACCCGATTTGCCCGACCTGTTCAACAACCTTGGCACCGCCTTGCGCAATCTTGGTTGGCTGGAGGAGGCGGCGGAGCAACTGCGGGAGGCACTGCGCCGGGCGCCGGACGACGATGGGGTCAGGCTTAATCTCTCCAGCGTGTTGAAGGAGCTGGGTCAGACCGCCGATGCCGCGGCGATGCTGGACGACGCATTGCGGCGGCGGCCAAATGACCCTGTCATGCTCTATAACAAGGCATTGCTGCTGCTGTTGCTGGGACGGGATGCGGAAGCCTGGCCCGGTTGGGAACAGCGCTTCGCCGCCGGCGCGGTGCCTGGTCGCGGCGGCACGCTGCCGCAATGGAACGGCGAGAATCTGAACGGGCGCACCTTGCTGGTGCATGCCGAGCAGGGGCTTGGGGACACCATCCAGTTCAGCCGGTTCCTGCCGGCGCTTGCTGGCCTCGGCGGCCAGGTGGTGTTCGACGCGCCGCCGCGCTTGCGCCGGCTGCTCTCCGGTATGCCGGGGATGCCGCCCATGACCGGGGGCGAGCGGGCGGATGTGGTGTGCCCGCTGATGAGCCTGCCGGCGCGGATGGGAGGGGGCGTTCCGGCACCGGTGCCTTATCTGTCCGCCGAACCCGCCCGCATCACCCGCTGGCGCGATCAGATCGGATCCAAGGGCCTGAAGATCGGCATTGCCTGGCAGGGCAACCCCGGACGGACGGAGGATCTCGGACGATCGATCCCCCTGCGCGCTTTCGCGGCATTGAGCAGCCTGCCGGGGGTGCGGCTGATCAGCCTGCAGAAGAATGACGGCACCGAACAACTTGGCGAGGGGTTCGCGGTTGAAACATTGGGCGCCGATTTTGACGCCGGGGCGGACGGTTTCCTCGATACCGCCGCGGCGATGATGAGCCTGGATCTGGTGATCACATCGGACACCTCGATCGCGCATCTGGCCGGGGCACTCGGGCGTCCGGTCTGGGTGGCGCTGCGGCTGGTACCGGATTGGCGCTGGCAGCTGGGGCGGGCGGACAGCCCCTGGTATCCGACGATGCGCCTGTTCCGTCAGACCGAGCGCGGCGAATGGGACCCGGTGTTCGCCGCGATGCGGGAGGCGCTGGCCCGCATCACGGCGTAGGGGGAGAACGGTTTCAGCCAGCCGGCCGTACCCCCAGCACATGGGCGATCCCAAAGGTCAAATCGGACCGGTTCAGCGTGTAGATGTGGAACTCATCGACCCCGTTGGCCTGCAGCAGCCGCACCTGTTCAGCCGCGACGACCATCGCGATCATGCGCCGGGTTTCGGCATCGTCATCCACGCCTTCAAACATATGGCCCAGCCAGGCCGGCACGCTGGTGCCGCACATGGCGGAGATGCGCACCGCCTGGGTGAAGTTCGACACCGGCAGAATGCCCGGCACGATCGGGGCGGTGATGCCGGCGGCGAGGCAGCGTTCGAGGAACCGCAGATAGGTCTCGGTATCGAAGAAGAACTGCGTGATCGCCCGCGTTGCCCCGGCATCGAGCTTGCGCTTCAGATTATCCAGGTCCGCTTCGGGGCTGAGCGCGGAGGGGTGCGTTTCCGGATAGGCGGCGACCGAGATCTCGAAGTCCGCCACCCGCTTCAGCCCCGCCACCAAATCGGCCGCGAAGGCGTAGCCGCCGGGATGCGGGCTGTAGCTGGTGCCCGGGGCGGGATCGCCGCGCAAGGCGACGATGTGGCGCACCCCGGCGTCCCAGTATTGCCGGGCGACGTCATCGACCTCCTCACGGGTGGCACCGACACAGGTCAGATGCGCGGCAGGCTCCAGCGCGGTATCGCGGGCAAGCCGGGCGACCGTCGCATGGGTACGGGCCTGGGTGCTGCCACCGGCGCCATAGGTGACCGAGACAAAGCGCGGCGCCAGCGGGGCCAGACGCTCGATGCAGGTCCAGAGCTGCTGCTCCAGCGCGTCGGTCTTCGGGGGGAAGAACTCAAACGACAGCTTCGGCGGCGGCTGTTCGGCACCGCGCATGGGAAGGCCGGCGAACCGGGGTCCGGTGAGCCAGCGTTGCAGGGTCGGGGCGATGGGGGGCAAGGAAGCGCTCATATGGCTCCATTCCCCGGAATCCGCGTTCCGCGCAAGGCCGGGGTGATCGGTTCCGTTGCGTGGGGCCGCGTCCATGCTACAAGGGCGCCGAACTTCCGAAATGTCCGAGCGGGGCCTGTAGCGGGTTCCTGCCGGGGCTGGCCCGAGGAATCCGATGCACGCCGAACCAAGCACCCTCTCTGCCCCGGCCGCGGCTAACGTGGGCACCGCTGTGCTGGCCAAAACCTGGCGCTGGTGCATTTTCGCCGGCTTGCTGGCGGTGGTTCTGGCGGGGTGCGCGACGCCGCCCCCGGCCGACGACCCGGAGGCGGTCGCCGACTTCAAGCAGACCAACGACCCGCTGGAGCCGACCAATCGGGTTTTTTACACGATCAATAACGGGCTGGACACGGTTATCCTGAAACCGGCCGCACAGGCCTATCGTTTCATCCTGCCATCGCCCGTGCGCAACGGTGTGCATAATGCGCTGACCAATCTGGGCAGCCCGGTGGCGCTGACCAACGATGTGCTGCAGGCGAGGCCGCGCCGCGCCGGCGATACCGCCATGCGCTTCCTGATCAACTCCACCGTGGGCGTGCTGGGCGTGTTTGATGTCGCCACCGACTGGGGTTACCCCGTCCATGATACCGATTTCGGCATGACGCTCGCCAACTGGGGCGTGTCCGAAGGGCCATTCCTGTACCTGCCCGTGCTTGGCCCCAGCAACCCCCGCGATACCGTTGGCTTTGGTATGGACATGGCCTTCGACCCCTTTACCTGGGTGGGACACACCCCGGGCATGCAGGAGTTCGGTTGGGCCCGAACCGGCCTGAACGCGCTCGACGCGCGGGAGCGGTACCTGGACCCGATCGACCAGATCAAGAAGACCGCGCTCGACCCCTATGCCACCTTCCGCAGCCTGTATCGCCAGCACCGGCAGGGCGAGATCACGAAAATGCGCAACGACGACCGCGCGACCATCCCGGTATGGTTTCCGCAACCGGCCGCTCCCGCGGCCCGCTAACCGAGGTTCAGTAGCACAATGATCACTCGCCGTATTTTCCTGGCTGGCATGACGGGCACGCTGCTGGCCGGTATGTCCGTGCCGGCCTTCGCGCAGTCGAACGGTGATCGGGCCGCCGCGTTCGTGAAATCCACCGGCGACCAGATCGTCGCGGTGATGCGCGGCGCGGGAACCACCGACCAAAAGCGCAAAGTCCTGGGGCCGATCATCGACGCCTCGATCGATGTGGATGGGGTGGCGCGGTTCTGCCTGGGGCGGTTCTGGCGCACAGCAACCCCGGATCAGCAAAAGCGATACACCGATCTGTTCCATCAGGTGCTGATCGGGAACATCACCTCGAAACTCGGCGAATACCAGGATGTGCGCCTGACCATCGGCCGCAGCCAGCCGCGGGACGACAACGACGTCGTCGCGACCACGCTGGAGCGGCCGAACAACCCGCCCACCATCGTGGAATGGGTTGTGGCCGACGCCGGGAAAAGCCCCAAGGTGATCGATGTGATCGCCGAGGGCACGTCCTTGCGCCTGACCCAGCGCAGCGACTATGCCGCCTACCTGACCCAGCACAACAGCGATGTCGATGCGCTGATCAAAGCCATGCATCAGCAGCTGGCCGACGGTAAAAGCTGACACTGTCAAACATGACCATCGCGTAGCCGTTCTGCTCGAAGCGGTCGCAGACCGTCATGCCGATGGCACCCAGCACGACGCGGGAGCCGACATTACTCTCCCGCGCCACCGCGACGATGCGGCTCAGGCCGGCCTGATCGTGGCCGAAGCGTAGCGCGGCGCCGGCCGCTTCCCGGGCCAGGCCGCGGCCTTGGGCGTCGGCCCCGAGGGCGAAGCGTAGGGCGACACCGCGGCCATCCGGCCTTGGCTCCAGCCCGGTGATGCCGACAAAGCGGTTGCCGTGGCTTTCGCGCACCGCCCAGATGCCGAAGCCGTTGGCGCCCCAGGCGATGACGTCGCGCGCCAGTTCCTCCGCCGTGTCCACCGCCGAACGCACGCCGCCCAGCATCACCGCGAACACCTGCGGGTCGGCTTTGAACGCCTGCAGATCGGCCAGGTCGCGGCCGCCGACGGGCGTCAGGACCAGGCGCCCGGTGCGGAGGATCCAGGTCGGGTTCATCCAGCGCCCTTGAGCCGGTGCTAGGCGCGGAACCCGGGATCGATGCCGTCCAGCATGCGCAGATAGGCCGGCCATTCGGCGGAGGCGCGGCCCTTGTCATGCTTTTCATACTGCGCGGCCACGTGCTCACAGGTTTCGGCCGGGATTTCCAGCAGCGTGGCGTGGGTGGACATCATCATCAGCTGGATGCGGGCGGCGCGGCAGAATTCCTTCATCAGGGAGAAGGCCTCGCGCGCTGTTTCACCCACCGTGGTGATGCCGTGGTGGCGCATGATCAGCGCGCGGTTGCGGCCAAGGGCGGCGGCGATGCGGTCGCGTTCGTCAAAGCTGTCGGTCAGGCCTTCGTAGTCGTGATAGCCGACCCGATTGTAGAAGCGCATGGCGTTCTGGGAGAGCATGCGGAGGCCGGATTTCAGGCCGGACAAAGCGATGCCTTCCTCCGGGTGGACGTGGACGGAGCAGTTCACGTCCGGGCGGGCGCGCAGCACCCCCGAGTGCAACGTGAAGCCGGGGCGGTTGACCCCCGCGCGCTCGTCCAGATCGGCGTCCATGCTGACTTCGACGAGATTGGAGGCGGTGACTTCCGTGTAGAGGTGCTCGTGCCGCTTGATCAGGAAGTGGCGGGGGTTGGAGGGCAGGCGCATGGCGGCGTGGTTGAAGATGACGTCGCCCCAGCCGTGATGCGCCAGCAGGCGGTAGACGGCGGCCAGGTCGAGGCGGGCCTGCTGGTCCAGGTCTTGGGTGGTGCTGACCGCGTCGTTCATGGGGTGGGTCCTTTGGCCGGTTCCTGGGTGGGTTTAACGCGCGGCGGGGTTGGGGGGCAAACGGGTTGGGGCTGGGCTCACGGTGTATGGGGTTTTTGCGCGCGGGGGCGTTGGGCCGCATTGGCGTCTCAGAGTTTTGTTTCTGGGGATGGAGTCTCGTGGTTCGATCTCGGGGGCGCTGGTTGTTGCTGCCGGTTGGACGGTGCGATGGCGTGGACGGGCTGGGTTCCTCAGGGTGTATGGGGTCATTGCACCGTGGGATGGGTTGGGGTGCGGCGATAGTGCTGATTGGTCGCATCATTGTCTCAGAGTTTTGTTTTGTGCGATTGAGTCTCATTTGTGTCTCACGCGGGCGGTGGGCCAGGCCGGGTTGGAGCATCGGGGCACGGCGGTGCTGGCGGGGGCGCTACCGCGTTCACACATCGCGGAAACGAAAATTTGGCAGGTGGGGACGACGGTATTTTCTCCCCGTCATGGCCCGGCTTGTCCGGGCCAACCCCGCCCGCACCGTGCCGCGATAGGTGGCCCGGACAAGCCGGGCCATGACGATATAGAGCAGGACAGACGAAATTCGTTTCCGCGAT
>CAIUPC010000384.1 GCA_903900905.1 uncultured Acetobacteraceae bacterium | reverse complement strand
GGCTGCCGGCGAGCCACCCGGCGGCGGCGGTGCGGCGTTAACGAGACCCTGCCGATTCACCAGAGGGGGGATCGGTCGGGGGCGGCCCCGCTCCGCCTTCACATAATATGACCAGAATTATAGAAATAATATCATAAACACGTAATAGATATTTTTAATAATACATGACAACGGCTAACTGCCGGTGTAGCTTTCCGATACGGTACCGCTATGAATTGCCTTGCCGCAAAAGGAACATAACATGACAATGTCAGCGCGCCTACGACTGGTGATCGCCGCCGTTCTCGCAACAATGATCGCAATGCCCGCAGCCTATGCAACGTCGTTCGTCAGCGCATCGGGCGCTATCAGCTATGGCGGCCTGATTGGCGCCAAGGCCGATGTTTACCAATGGAACGGGTCCGATTCGTTTTCAACCTCGGCGCCGACACTGCCGACAAATGGCGGCGTCGCTTTCGATGGTGACTTCTCGCATACCGGGATCGGGGGATGTTGCAGCGGCCTTTTCGCCGGCACGGCCGGCGTCCATGTTCATTCGCTGGCGGACTACGCCTTCAATGGAACCAGCGGCTTCACGCTAACCACCAACGCTTCAATCGTGCTTACGAGCTTGGTGACAGGTCCGGATGCCGGTATCACCATCGTCAGTACCGGCGCTGATATGAACTATGATTTCAGATTCAGCGGTACCGGCGGCACGCCGTTCCATTTCGTGTCGAATGGCCTGTACGATCAATATAACGTCATGTATTTCTGGGATATGACGTTGGGAACGACCTTCGCGCAGACGTCGGGCTCCGGCCGCACCGATAATCCATTGTCATTCGATGTCTCGGGCACCCTGATCGAGGGCGACATCTATGAACTCTATATCGGTCTCACATCACCCGACGAGTCGATCATCCGGAATACCTTTGCCACATTGACCGTGGGCGATCAGGGGGCTGTATCGGAGTCTTTACCGGAGCCTGCGACGCTATTCATGCTCATGAGCGGTTTGGGAGCCGTGGCAATGATGCGCCGCCGGCGTCATTGAAGCGAGGAACGCCGCCAAACGGTCACTGATTAGCGGCGCCAATGGGCATAGCCGTTGCGCCTGGGCGATCGGCCGGCATCCCTTTTTTCTTTAAGCGACCACTCCGAAGCTACACCCTTGCGGCGTCCCCGGCCGCAAGGCAATCACCGCCGCATGGAAGACGCCGAATACGCGCTGATGGACGATGCCGAGGACCGGATGTGGTGGTACCGCGCCCTCCACACCCGGTTGCTTGATGCGCTGGACGGGGTCTCCGGCCGGGTGCTTGATGCCGGCTGTGGGACCGGCGGGTTTCTGGCGCGGCTGCGGGAGGCGCGGCCGGACCTTCGCCCCATCGGGCTGGAGTGGTCACCCCTCGCCGCCCCGCGCGCCGCGGCCAAATCCCGCGCCCCGATCGCGCGCGGCAGTGTCAACGCCCTGCCCTTCGCCAGCGCCAGCTTCGACTCGGTGCTATCAGCCGATGTCCTCTGCCACGGGGCAGTGGACCCGGTTTCCGCCCTGGCCGAACTGCGGCGCGTGCTCCGCCCCGGCGGCCGGCTGATCATCAACATGCCGGCCTATGCCTGGATGCTCTCGGCGCATGACCGCCAGGTCCATAATGTGCGGCGCCAGACCGCCAGCCAGACCCGCGCCATGCTGGCCGAGGCCGGCTTCACCCGCATCCGCGCCCGCTACTGGAACGGGCTGCTGCTGCCGCTGATGATCCTGCAGCGCAAGGTGCTGGCGCGCGGTGACGCGGACTCCGATGTTGCCCCGTTTCCGCCATGGCTGGATGCCATATTGCATGGCATGACCACCATCGAACGGCGCCTTCCACTCAGCCTGCCCTTTGGCGGCTCGGTCCTGGCGATCGCGGAGCATCCATGAGCGAACCCTCTGCCCAGCCGCCCTCTGCCCAACTGCCCTCAGTCGGACTGTCCATCGTCATCCCCGTCTACCGCGGCGCCGCCACCATCGGTCAGGTGGTGGCCGAACTGTCGCGGTTGCGCCCGGAAGGCGGGTTGGAGATCGTGCTGGTCAATGACGGCAGCCCCGACAATTCCGGGGAGGTCTGCCAGGCCCTGCTGCCCGGCGCGACCGTGCCCATCACCTATATCGAGCACGCGCGGAACTACGGGGAGCATAACGCGGTCATGACCGGCCTGCGCCGCGCCCGCGGGGCCTTCGTGATCACCATGGACGACGACCTGCAGAACCCGGCGGAGGAGGTGGTACGCCTCTATGACCATGCCCGCCTCGGCGGCTGGGACGTGGTCTACACCCGCTACGCGGTGAAACAGCACGCCCCCTGGCGCAACCTCGGCAGCCGCTTCGCCAATGGGGTGGCCGACAGGCTTTTGGACAAGCCCAAGGGGCTGTACCTGTCGTCGTTTCGCGTCATGTCGGCGCTCGTCGTGCAATCCGTCACCCGCTACACCGGGCCCTACCCTTATGTGGACGGCCTGATCATGGAAGTGACGCAGCGCATCGACAGCATTGAGGTCATGCATCTGCCGCGGATCGAGGGACGGTCGAACTACAACCTCACCCGGCTGGTGCGGCTGTGGCTGAACCTGGCCACCAGCTTCTCTTTGGCCCCCCTGCGCATCGCCACCGTCCTTGGCGT
>CAIUPC010000383.1 GCA_903900905.1 uncultured Acetobacteraceae bacterium | reverse complement strand
GGGTTGGGGGGAGGGGTATCTCCCCGAAAACTGTGCCTTTTCACCCCTCCCCCCAGCCCCCTCCCTCAAGGGGAGGGGGAGACACCATGGGTTAATATCAGGGGCGTCTGGTATAAAGCGATCACCGCGAATTTAACGCCTGTAGGCTCACGGGCGGCGATCTGGCCGGTTCGCGGGATCGCCCCCCATCAAAGTCAGATCGCCAGGCCCACAACCCTCAGTGCTTGATCCAATCCGACATGAACCGGGCGTAGCAGTCCCGCTCACCCGGCATTTTCGGCCAGCCCGCCAATTGCCGCACCGTCGCCATCAGCAGGCGGTCCTTCATATGGGTGCTGTTGTTCTCGTATTCTTCGAAGGTCGAGTGCGTGATCTTCTGGTTGTGCGGATCGTCCTGGAACTTGCACGCAGTAATCGCCACCGCGGTCATATAGTCCTTCCGATCCGCCCCCGAGCGCAGATAGGCGTCCGCCACCCCCGCGGTGCGGGCGATGTCGAAACTCATGATGGCCTCATCCAGATCGCGCAGCATCCGATCCGCGGTGCGCGTGCCGGCGTTGAAGCCGGCGATCTCCTGCTCGATCACGGAAGTCTGGTAGCCATTCGCCCGCGCCGCGTCGTTCACGAAATTGGCCATCAGATACAGGATGCGGTGCTGGTACGGCCCCTGGCTGGTGCGCATCCAGTAATTGGCGGTGTTGCAGTAGTCGAACCCATGCTGCCCATCGGTGAACTTGCGCGGCACGGTATTGCGCAGGATCAGCTCCGCCCCGCCAATCTGGATCGTGTCGCCAAGGCTGCGGATGGAGACGCCGTTCTGCAGATGGGTGGTCAGCTGCGCCCAGACGCTGTTGGTATCGCCGTTCATCAACAGATCGACAAAGGCCTCCGCCTGTTGCGGTGTCAGCATGGTCTTGTTGGTTTCCCGCAGGCTCTTGCCGCCATCGGGGAACGCCTCCGACAGCAGCACGCAGACGGCGTCATAGGCGGAGAAATACAGCGGTCCCACCGCCATATCCGGCACGCCGGTGTAGAACACGCCATGCGCGTTGTCCCAGCCGACATACTCGGCCAGATCGCAGATCGCCCGCGCCCGCAGCGCCTTGTGGCCGGTGTTGCGCGCCTTGCGGCCGGCAATCGTCTCTTGAACATCAATCAAACCCAGGAACATCATCTGCTCCCGCAACGCCGCCCGCGCATCCGGATCGGCCGCCAGATCGAGGAACATCCCGTAGGAGCGCGGCACATCGCCCGCCATCGCCGCCACCATGTGGTTATGCAGCCGCTCCTCCAGCGTGTTCCCGGCCCGTATCGGCTGCTGATCCTGGTTCCAGACCACCGGGCCGTAATCCGGCGCCGGCACGTTCATACCCTTCATGGTGGCATAACGGCCGGGATATTTGCCCAGCAATTGGTTCCAGATATCGAGGCCCGCGGGCACATACCAGACGCTCTGCAGCATCGGCAGCAGCCGGTAATCCTTCGGCAGATAGGGCATCAGCGCCGAGGATGTGCGCAGGCCCAGGATGGTGTGGTCATTGTTGACCAGCACGATCTGGCCGTCCTTGACGTTGATATGGTTGGGCACCTGCACGAACGGCGCCTCCGCCGACATCAGCACGCCGACCGCGTCGGGGACGGAGCGTCCCTGTTTGGTCACCATGTCGAAGAAAATCCCGGCCGTGCGCGGCTGGTCGCGGTCGAGGATGGCGCTGGTCAGCGCGTCGAAGGCGGGGTCCTGACGAACGGCGGTCTGGGTTTGCAACATGGCGCCCTCCCTTGGGGTTGTGGCGGTTAACGTCTCTCCAACGAAGAGCGTAAGCCTGGGAAGGGGCGGGCGTCCAGAGTCGCGGCTGGGGGAGGCAGGGGATTCACATTTGTATCGATGTGGGTAGCACGCAGTCCCTGCTCGTCTTCTCCGGGAAAAAGCGCGTCATCCCCGGGAACAACGCGTTGTTACAGACGCGGCCCATTCGGGCAAACGCGCAACCGGCATAGGCCGTACAGCCGCCCTGCCGGTTACCTCACCCCACCGCGTCCGCGACCACCAAAATCTCCCGCGTCCGGGTCACTTTACCCGGCCAGCAGCGGTCGAACTCAGCGATCAGGGCCGCGATTTCCGGGCCGGTCGCAACCGTTTCCAACCGCTCCGCGGATTCGAAACGATAATGCGCGCAATGCACGGCCGGGTCCTGTTGGCTCCAGCCGCGCCAGGCCGTGGACACGCCGAACGCCTTCATGGCGTCCGGCAGATGTTCCTCCCGGTACCACTGATCGAACCGCGCGCGATCTGCTGCATCCGCAACAGTCGCGCGCACCACCAACCAGGCAGCAGCCATCTCAGCCTACCGCGTATTTGCCGGTGAGCTGGTTCGTCGGGCCTTCCAGGCCCTTCTCCTTGCGATCCTGCCGCGTTTCCCGCGACCAGGTGCGCTTCAGATCGTCCTTCACGTTGAACACCAGCTTGCCGAGGCCCTGCACCTCCAACGTCACCACGTCGCCATCCATGAAGCTGGACAGGCCGCGATGGTTGGTGCCGGTCGCCAGGATATCGCCGGGCTCGAGCACATGAACCGACGAAGCCCATTCAATGCAACGCGCGATCTGATGCGCCATGTCGGAGGTGTTGAAGTCCTGCTTCGTCTCCCCGTTCACCGTCAGCTTCACATCCAGGTTCTGCGGGTCCGCGATCTCATCCGCCGTCACCAGATACGGCCCAATCGGCGCGAACGTCGCGCGCGACTTCATCGCAAAGAACCCGGCCGAGGCCAGGCCGCGCGCCGAACCATCGATGAAGTTCATGTAGCCGAAGATGTGATCGAACGCGTCCGCGGCCTTCACATTGTCGGCGCGCTTGGAGATCACGAGCGCCATTTCGGCCTCGCCCTCAAATATCGTCGCGGGTTCGTCCGGCAGCACCATGGTGTCGCCCGGCCCGATGATCGCGGTCGCGGCCTTATGGAAGGCGTTGATCTGCGGCTTCTTCGGCAGGGTGCCGTTCTCCATATAGTTCACCGCCATGCAGACGATGTTGCCGGGCTTGGGCACCGGCGGGCGGATGCGCACGCTGGACACCGGCACGCCGGCACCGGCGGCGGCAGCGGCCTCGATCTTGCCTTTCACGCTGTCCCAACGCGCGATGATGCCGCTCATCAGATCGCCCGGGCCGGTATGCGGCACGTCGGCCACGGCGGCGGAGACATCGACGATGCTGTCGCCCTTGACGACGCCAAGCACGAAGTCATTGAAAAACGCGAGTTTCATGGTTTCCTCCGATTTGATGCCACAGACTAGCCCGCCATGAGGTCCGCCAGCAACGGCAGGCAGTCGGCCGCGAACCATTCGATCTGCCGGTTGCGCTGCTCGTAGGGGCCCAGCAGGTCCAGGGCGATATGCCGCACCCCCGCGGCATGGAATTCCCTTATGCGATCCGCGACCTGCCGTGGCGTGCCCAGCGCGCAGTACCGCGCCGCCGCTTTGCGGAAATCCATGGCGTAGCGGACGCTGAGCGTCTCGGTCGCGCGGTCCAAAGCCGTTTCGTAATCCGTGTCCAGCCGGGTGAACAGCAGATGGCCGGTGCCGAAGGGCACCTCGCCCCGACCGGCGGTATCGGCAGCCTCGGCAATCGTATTCAAAGCGTCGCGGTACATGTCGGGGGAGATCACGTAAGCCAAAAACCCATCCCCCAACCGCCCGATGCGCCGCAACGCCGCCGGCTTACGCCCGGCAAACCAGATGGGCGGGCCGCCCGCCCGGCGCGGGCCAGGCAGCATCGGGATATCCTCGAACGGGCCGTAGAATTTGCCGTGGTGGCTCACGGGTTTGCCGGAGAAGAACTTGCGCACCACCCGCACGCCCTCCGCCAGCCGGGCGCCGCGCTCGTTATGCGGCACGTCGCAGGCGGCATATTCGCGGGGGAATTCGCCGCCAACACCGACGCCGAAGATGAACCGCCCCTCCGTCAGATGATCGAGGGTAAGAACCTGCTTCGCCACCGGCGTCGGGTGCCGCAACGGCAGCAGCAACACCGAGGTCCCCAGCGTCAGCCGCCGGCTCACCACCGCCGCCTGCGCGAGTTGCAGCAGGGGATCGAGGATGGGGATCGCAAAGGAGATATGATCGCCCGCCCAAAGCGACTCATAGCCGCAGCGATCCACCAGTTGCACCAGCTCCACCAACTCGTCGATCCGCGGCTCCCAGGGCCCGATAGCGGGTTCGGTCCGGCGATGGATGGTCTGAATGCCGATACGCAGGCGTGTGTCGAGGGTCAGGGTCATCGTGGTTTCCTCCACCCGGGATGTTGCAGCCGGCGCCGCCGCCCGCCAAGCTCCTCCCAACATCATCACCGGAGGACTCCCATGCCGCATCTGTTGGAACATATCGAAGACGGCGTCGCGACGCTGACGCTCAACCGGCCGGAGGCGCTGAACGCCCTGTCCATGGACATCCGCAACGGCCTGATCGAGGCCCTGGATCGTCTGGACGAGGACGACGATGTCGGCTGCATCATCCTGACCGGCGCCGGCCGCGGCTTCTGCGCCGGCGGCGACGTGAAATCCATGGGCGAGCGGGCCTTGCGCGGCGTCGAATCGCGGGCGCGCGGCATCCAGTTCTCCAACCGCATTCCCATGCGCATGCGCACCTGTGCGAAACCCATCATCGGCATGATCAACGGCGTGGCCGTCGGCGCCGGGCTGAGCATGGCGCTGGCTTGCGACCTGCGCGTTGCCAGCAAATCCGCCCGTTTCGGCACCGGCTTCCTGAAAATCGGCCTGTCCGGCGATTGGGGCGGCTCCTGGACGCTGACCCGCCTGGTTGGCACCGCCAAAGCGCGGGAACTCTATCTGCTGGGCGACATGGTCAGCGCCGATGAGGCCCTGTCCTGCGGCATGGTCAATCGCGTGGTCGAGGACGCCGATTTGCTGTCGGCCACGATGACGGTGGCGAAGCGGATCGCCGGCCTGCCGCGGGTCACGGTGGGTTACACGAAAAAGAACCTGTTCGCGGCGGAAACCGAAAGCTTCGCGACCGTTCTGGACATGGAAGCCTTTTATCAGGCCCGTTGCTCCCAGACCGAGGACCACCGCGAAGCCGTCGCCGCCTTCAAGGAAAAGCGCAAGCCCGTGTTCAAGGGGCGCTGAGCCTTGCGCGTTCTCAACACCCTGCCGCAGGGCGACCTGCGGCAGACCGCCGCCGCCGCCCAGGCGTCGGAGGCGCTGGGCTACGATGGCCTGATGACGATGGAGAACAAGCACGATCCCTTCCTCGCGCACGCCATCGCGGCGGTGACCACGGACCGGATCGAGCTTGCCACCAATGTCGCCATCGCCTTCCCGCGCAGCCCGATGGTGGTGGCGAACGCGGCCTGGGATCTGCAGAACGCGTCGCGCGGCCGTTTCGTCCTTGGGCTGGGGCCACAGATCCGGCCGCACAACGAACGCCGCTTCAGCGTGGCATGGACCGCGCCGGCGCCGCGGATGCGGGAATACGTGCAGGCCCTGCGCGCGATCTGGACCAGTTGGGAGAAGGGAACGAAACTCGATTTCCAGGGCCAACACTACCGCTTCACGCTGATGCCGCCCTATTTCATTCCGCCCTCGATGGGCCATAAAATGGTCCCGATCACCCTGGCCGGGGTTGGGCCGAATACGTTGCGTTTGGCGGGGGAGGTGGGCGACGGTATCCGTTTGCACCCGTTCTGCACCCGGCAATATCTGGAGACCGAAATTCTGCCGAAACTGGAGGACGGCATGGCCAGGTCCGGCCGGGCCCGGTCGAATTTCGAAATCACCGGCGGCGGCTTCATCGCCACCGGCCCGGATGCCGAGACCACCGCCCGGATGTTTGAAGCGGTGCGCGACCGCGTCGCCTTTTATGGCACCACGCCGAGCTATTGGGGCGTGTTTGAGAT
>CAIUPC010000382.1 GCA_903900905.1 uncultured Acetobacteraceae bacterium | reverse complement strand
GTGCAGCAGCGCTGGCGTCAAATCATTAAACCGGACAGCAGTGGGCCTGTCCCGGGGACCAATCGCGGCACTGTTGGAAACCTTGGTCCCCGGGACAAGCCCGGGGACGACGGTTTTTGCCGGGGATGACGGGGAAGAGACGCCAATGCCACCGCGCATCCGCCCTGTCCGTTCTCCCAGCGCCTGAACGAACCCGCCTCCATTGTTGCAGCCAGCGCGGCAATCTGCCACCTCTTCGGCGTGAAGCGATGGGTCCAAACATGTCATTGATCGAATGGTTCCTGGATCAGAAATTGTCCGATTGGGTGCAAGGCCTCGGCTCCCTCGCCGCGGCCGGCGCCGCGGTCGGCATTGCGCTGCGGCAGGAACAGAACGAGCGCACAAGGGCCGATGCCGCGACCGCTTTGCGGCGGCAAATCCTCGCCGCCGCGATCGGGCCGGTCCTGGCCGACATGCGCTCCCTCGCCCGTCTGCGCTCCGGCGTGCTGCAAACATTGGGGCGCCAGCGGCCGGGTGAACCGCTGCCCAATGTGGAGGAACTGCAGATCCCCCTGCCGGATATCTTCATGACGACGCTCGACCGGATCGATGTGTTCGGCGCTCAGACCGCCGCGCAGATCTATATGCTCATTCACCGGGTCAACGACTTCAACCGGATCGCCCATAACATGCGGGAATGGGATGTCCCGCCCCGGATCTGGAGCGCCAATCTCCATCCGAAATTGGACCCGGTCACGGAAGCCCTCGACGCACTGATTCCGCGCATGGATGCCGAAGTCGACCAGCTTGAAACCCGGAAAAACCCTGTCCAGACTTGACAGAAACCTGTCATGTGACTTCCACTCAGGCGAATCGGGAGCCTGCCAAGCCATGTCCATCGAGATTACGTTCGAGCAATCCGGAACCGTGACCATCGCGGTCCCGCGCGGACGGCTCGACACAATCGGCGCGCCCCAATTCGGGACCGCGATGACGGAACAGATCGCCAACGGCACCCGCCATTTGGTTGTCGATCTCGCCGGCGTCGTCTTTGTCAGCAGCATGGGCATCCGCTCGCTGCTGATCGCGGCGGAGGAACTGGGCCGCCATGGCGGTAAATTCGCCGTCTGCCACACCTCCGACGCCGTCGTGGGGGTGTTGGACGTTGCCGGTGTCGGCAAGATGCTCGCACTCTGTCCGACCCGCGATGAGGCGCTCGCCGCCGCGCTTTGAACCGCGCATTGAGCGGTTCCCCCAGGGCGCCTAGCATCGCCCGATCTTACGGGAGGAACCAACCATGACCGCCTATCCCCTGCCCTCCGCCGAACTGGCGAGCCTGGGTTTCACCGCCAAACCGCTGGAACATCTCGACGCCCTGATCCGCGGCCATATCGCGGAGGGCCGCTATCCCGGCGCCCAGATCGCCTTGGCCCGGCACGGCAAGCTGGCGCTGTTCCAGACATACGGCGCCGCCGCGACCGAAGGCGGCCTGCGCGAAGCCAAAGATGACACGCTGTTCCTGCTGTTCAGCCAGACCAAGGTTCTGACCAGCTCCGCGGTCTGGACCCTGGTCGAAGAGGGCAAGCTGTCCTTCATGGACAAAGTCTCCGACCACCTGCCGGAATTCGCCTGCCGCGGCAAAGCCGATATCACCTTGCAGCAGGTGATGACCCATACCGGCGGCTTCCCCGCCAATAATGTCACCCAGGCGACCTGGACCGACCACGCGA
Organism: uncultured Acetobacteraceae bacterium; assembly: GCA_903900905.1. Classification (GTDB taxonomy): domain Bacteria; phylum Pseudomonadota; class Alphaproteobacteria; order Acetobacterales; family Acetobacteraceae; genus Rhodopila. The sequence goes on along the minus strand of CAIUPC010000382.1, from coordinate 7,548 downwards.
AGATGCGCGCCGAAGTCTGCGATTTCGCTTTGAGCTGGACCCCCGGCTCCCGCCTGCAATACCACGGCCAGGCGGCGCATCTGGTGCAGGCGATGGTGATCGAGGCCGTGACCGGCCAGGACTACCGCGATGTCATCCGCACCCGGGTGATCGAACCCCTCGGCCTGGGCAATGACATCTATGTCGGCGTGCCGCTGGATCAGCAGCACCGCTGCGCCGATACCTATGCGCCAGAGGCCCGGGACAACTCCGCCGCCTTCCGCTCCGCCGGGTTGCCGAGCGGCGGCGGCTTCGCGACCGCGCGCGGCATGGCGGCATTCTACCAGATGCTCGGCCATGGCGGCACGCTCGGCGGGGTGCGGGTCTTCTCGCCCCGGCTGATCGCCTATGTCTCGCGCAACCACACCGCCGAGATGGGCGACCATCAGATGAGCGGGATTCCGATGCATCGCGGCCTCGGCCCGCATGTGCGCGGGGAGAGCGACCGCATCCGCGGCCTCGGCACCATCGGTGCGCCGGTGACGTTCGGGCATGGCGGGGTCGGGTCGTCGTATTCCTGGGCCGATCCGAGCAGCGGGGTGTCGTTTACGTATCTGACGAATTTTGTGTCGCCCGATCCGTGGCATTCCGCGCGTTTGGACCGGGTGTCGAACCTGGTGCATGCGGCGATCGATTGAGTATCGGCGGGGGGCGGCAACGGCTGCCCCCCGTGATTTTGACCCATGATTTCTCCCCCTCCCCTTGAGGGAGGGGGTTGGGGGAGGGGTGACAACACACAATGTCCGGGGAAATACCCCTCCCCCCACCCCCCTCCCGCAAGGGGAGGGGGAGATTTAACAATTCAGGCGCCTGGTACTAATACCGCGTGGTCAAATCCGTCAGCCATTCCGGCATATGCCGCACGCCCCAGCTCTCAAACCCGTGGTCGGCGCCGGTCAGGATCACGAAACCGATCCCCATCAGCAGAACCCCCATCAGCCGCTTGCCGGTCTTCCCGGCCACCAGCATCCGCCCGCGCCAGCGCAGCATCGCCTGCCGTGACAGCCCGCCCAGCACCAGCAACGGCAAAGCCGCGCCGATGCCAAAGGCCAGCATCACTGCGGCGACCTGGGGCAAATTCTCCCCCCGCGCCGCCAGCAGCGATGCCGCCCCGAGGGTCGGCCCAACGCAAGGCGACCAGACCGCGCCCAGGATGACGCCAATCAGCGCCTGACCGCTCAGCCCGTCCGGGGACAGGCCGCCCATCAGGCGGCTGCCGGCATTGCCCGCCCCACCGGCCAACAAAGCCAACCGCGCCTGCAACACGTCATTGGTCAGAACCAGGCCGATCGCGACCAGCAGCACCGCCGAACCAGTGCGGAACACATCCGCATCCAGCCCGGCGGCGAAGCCCACCGTGGCCACGAACAGGCCGATAATCGTAAACGACAGCGCCAGCCCCGCAGCCAGCGCGACCACCCCAAACCGGTGCGCCGCCACAGCCGACCCCAGCACCAACGGCAAGATCGGCAGTACGCAGGGCGAGAGCGTGGACAACACGCCGGCCAGGAGCCCTAGGCCGGCATTGCCGAAGGTCATGCCCTCAGCTCAGGGCCTTGCCAACCAAAGCCTTGATCTCCGCGGCGTCGGTCATGCCGACCGAGCGGGCGCGTTCGGCGGTGCCATGGAAGGCGATCAGGGTGCTCTGCTTATTGGCGCCGAGCGCGGCGACAATGTCCTTTTGGTTGTCGTAATCGACTGCGAACACGGTCAGCGCCGCGAAGGCCGGATCCTGCTCCAAAGCACCCAGAATGGGCTTCTGCTTGGCGCAAACCGGGCACCAGGGCGCGTGGATTGCGACCAGGATGGGCTTACCGCTGGCTTTGGCACTGTCGAAAGCGGCCTGGGTGAACGGTTGCTCGACGACGGCCGCGCGGGCCTGAGCGGTCACAAAACCGACGGTCAACGCGGTGGCGGCAGTGAGGAACGAACGGCGGAACATGGGATACTCCTGTAGCGGTCTCCGCGATCAGACTCCGCGAACCCGGGCGCGTTACATCACGCCCGGGATTTTTTAGGGCCTCAAACCGGAATCCGCACCGGCAACGCCGTGATGCCATGGATGAAGTTGGAGTAGATCCGCTGCGCCTCCCCCACCACTTCGATCATCGGGAAGCGCAGGAGAATTTCCTCCCACAGGATCTTCAGCTGCAGCTCCGCCAGCCGGTTGCCCACGCAGCGGTGGATGCCGAAGCCGAAGGACAAATGCTGCCGCGGCCGGGCGCGGTCGATGATGAACTGGTTCGGGTTCTCGATCGCGTCCTCATCGCGGTTGCCCGAGACGTACCACATGATCACCTTGTCCCCGGCCTTGATCTGCTTTCCGCCGAGTTCGGTATCGCAGGTCGCGGTGCGGCGCATATGCAGCACCGGGGTCACGTAGCGCACGATCTCCGGCACCATATTGTCCACCAGCGCCGGATTGGCCAGCAGCTTGCGGTATTCATCCGGGAACTGGTTCAACGCCAATAGCCCGCCGCTCATGGAATTACGGGTCGTATCGTTTCCCCCCACGATCAACAGCGCCAGCGTTCCCATGAACTCCCGGATCGGCATGTCGCGCGTGGATTCGCCATGCGCCAGCATCGACAGCAGATCGAATTTCGGCGGTTGCGCCTGCCGTTCCTTGAACAGCGCGCCCATATAGGCGGCCATGTCCTTCAGGACCTCAAACCGTTCCTCCTCCGAATGCACCGGGGAGGCCGGGTCGCGCACGTTGCAGATCGCGACGTCGGACCAGTAGGTGAGCTTGGACCGTTCCTCAAACGGGAAATCGAACAGCGTCGCCAGCATCATGGTGGTCAGCGGGATCGACACGCGGTCGACCCAATCGAACGTCTCCCCGCGTGGCAAGGTGTCGAGCAGGGTTTGGGTGCGGCTGCGGATCAGCCCTTCCATGTTCATCAGGTTGTTCGGCGCGACGATCGGGCTGGCGACCTTGCGCTGCTCGTCGTGCCGCGGCGGGTCCATGCGGATGAAGCTGGGGCGGGACATATTGGGCGGCTGATCCTCGATCTGCACGCCGCCGATTTCGTTGGAGTAGATCTGGTGGTTGATTTCGCAGTGCATGATGTCCTTGTATTTGGACACCGACCAATAGGGACCATAGAGACTGTCGGCGCACCAATGCACCGGCGCTTCCCGCCGCAGACGTTCGAAATACGGGTACCAGGTGTCGGTCTGGAAGTAGGTAGGGTCGCTCATATCGAAGGATTCGAGCGGCTTTTTCCAGGCATCGCTGGACGGGTCATAATGGACGGGCGCGTTCATGGCGGTTTCCTCACTTTTTATGGGGGGATGGCACCATGAACGGGCGGGCCGGGTCAACGATTTCGACTGAAGGGTGACGCGGTGAATAGCGTAGCTTGACGCAATACGATTATTCAGCTATCAGCATTTCATGAAGATCAGGAACGTGAGCCACAAAGGGCTGCGGCGTTTTGTGGAGGAAGACGATACCTCCGGCCTGCCCCAGGCAGCGGTTCCAAAGCTTCGGGCGATGGTCTCATTCCTCCAGGATATGGGGCATGAGGATGAATTACGGACGATCCCCAGCTGGAAAGCGCATCTGTTGACCGGTGCGCGGCGTGGCACATGGGCCCCGTTCGTTACCCGCAACTGGCGCCTGACCTTCCGCGTCGATGGGCTGGAGATCGAAATCGTCGACCTCAATTATGAGGATTATCATTGAACAGGGGACCATCATGACACCGGCGCATGGCATCCGCATGAAAAACCCCGCCCATCCCGGCGGGTTCGTGAAAACGGAAATTCTGGAGCCACTGGCTCTGACGGTCACCGCGGCGGCCGCGGCGCTGGGAATCACACGGGCCGCATTGTCCGCGTTCCTGAACCAGCGCGCCGCTTTGTCCCCCGACATGGCGATCCGGATTGAGAAAGCCTTCGGCGTTCCGATGGACACGCTAATGCGGATGCAGAACAGCTACGACATCGCGCAAGCGCGCAAGCGGGAGAATTCGATCCATGTGGCGCGGTACATCGCCGAGGCCACAGTCGCGTAAATCACCCCGGCACATGGGACTCTCGCCGGCGCGGCGGCCTATCCCCCCGCACGCACCGGCCGCCGGCTGATCCGCCACACCCAGGCCGGATCGCCGCAATCGCGCCGTCCCGTCACCTCCACCCGCAACCAGCGGTCATGCGCCAGAGCGGCGCCAACCCAGAGCTGGTTCCAGGCGTCGAAAGCCTCGCGCGGGACGTTGCGGCGTTCACGCATCAGCTGCCAGGTGGTTTGGGAGACAATCCAGGCCTCGCCGTCCTGGCTGACCGCCGCATCGTCCCCCTGCCCGCGCGCCAGCCGCGCGAAGTAATGCGCGAAACCCTCCGCCCCCGGCGCCACGCCGCCCAGCAGCGCGGCGGTCTCATCGAAGCAGTGCATCCCGATCAAACGGGCGGCATGGCCGGCGAGGCTGCCGCCTTCGGACGGACCCAGCGCGGCAATCGCCTCCGGCACGATCGAGGTCACGTATTCCATCGCGTAATTGCGCATCACCTTGCGCAGCCGGCTCTCCGGCCAGCCCTCCGCTGGCAGGCCTGGCGCCAGCGCGGGATCGAACGGCGGGCATTCCTCCCCGGGGGAGAATTGCAGGCGTTCATCCGGGCTCAGATCGTGGTCGTATTCCTTGTAATACCCCTCCAACCCCGGCTGGCCGTCGACGGTCTGGGCGGTGCAGACGAAGCCCAGCCGGGGGTTGCCCAGCACCGGCCCATTATTGGCGTGCCAGCCCGTGAGCATGGCGCGGGAGACCTCGGACGGGATGCCGCAGATGGCGGTGCCGGACCAGACCCAGCGCGGCGGCGGGTAGCGGACCCAGGCCTTCTGGTCGGATTCGTAGACATATTCGACCTTCACCCCGCCAACCTGGTTGGACAACGTGTGATACTGCGCGCAGGCGACGGCGTGGGGGAGATGGTCGATCCCCAGCTTCTTCAGCCCCGGCAGAAACCGCGCCAGCTGCTGGCGGCGGAAGGTGCGATGCACGACATCCGCCGCCGCGCGGGGTCCGGCCCGGCTCACCAGCGTCAGGATGAAGCCGGTGAGGTAGGAATGGTAAAGGACCTCAATCGCGGTGAAGGCGGCGGTGTCGTCAGCGAGGCGTGTCATGCGCGGTCCCCTATGCCGCCTTCGTGATTTTGAGCGGCAAGGCGATTGTTTCCAGGGTTGTCAGATCAAGCCTGATGGAAGCATGGTCGATGTCGAAACCAACCACCTCTCCGGTCGCGCTCAGATCGACATTCAGCCCGTCAGCGACCTCCCGCACCTCCATGCCGGGTTCGGACTTCAGTTCAATGTAAAGACTGTCGGTATCCGGGTAGTAGTGGAGCTTCATGGCGAATCCTCACGATAACCGCGATCGAAGAATGCATTATGGATCGTCTCGCCATCGTCCAGCGTGACCACCCGGAGGATACGCACGGTCCCGTCCCGCATGTCGGAAACCTGCCCCCACCAGCGTATCCGTCCGTCGGGCTGAATGTCCCGGCGCAAAGGGGATGCCAGGACCATGACGCATTGCGTGGCAGAGAGATAGGGCCGTTTGCGGAGGACCTGTTCCTCGAAATAGCGGGTCGTTTTCACGCGATCACACCAGCGACACAGGACGCACCGTTTCGCCCGTCAGCCCCTACTGGCTCGTCCAATCAGGCCGGGGAAGCCCATCATCCGATGGGCTTCCCGGGATGTCCATCCCGGCACCAACGGCGCAGTCCCACCCTCAGCCGTTCACCCGCGCCGTCGCCAAAGCCCCCACCGCATCCGCCGTCGCGGCCGAGAGGGTCCAGCCCAAATGCCCGTGCCCGGTGTTATACAGCACCCGCGGGTTCTTCCCCCGCATCACCCGCGGCAGCATGTCCGGCATCATCGGCCGCAGCCCCGCCCAGGGCACGGACTGGCGGGTGCTCATCCCCGGGAAATGCGCCCGGCACCAGGCCACCAGCGGCGCGATCCGGGCCGCCGTGATATCCCGATTATACCCATTGAACTCCGCCGTTCCCGCCACCCGGAACCGGGTCGGCCCCAGCCGGCTGGTCACGATCTTGGACTTGTCATCCAGCAGGCTGACCCAGGGCGCGGCCTCCTGATCCGCCGTGTCGGCCAGGCTGACGGTGATGGAGTAGCCCTTCACCGGGTAAACATTCACCCGATCGCCCAGGCCCGAGGCAATCCCGCGCGACATCACCCCGCCGCAGACCACGACCTGATCAAACCGCTCCGTCTCCGCCGCATGCGCCGACCCGTCGAGGGTGGGCTCCGTCGATCGGCTGACGATCGTCACGCCATCGCTGGCGGCGTCCATCGACAGGACCTCGGTCGCGAAGCGCAGCGCCACGCCGTGCCGCTGGCAGGCCAGCGCCAGGCCGTTGGTGAATTTGTGGATGTCGCCGGTGAAGTCGGACGGGGTGTAGAACCCGCCGTAATATTCGCCCCGCAGCGCCGGCTCGATCGACCTGATCTCCGACGGGGTCACCGCGCGGCGTTCCAGCCCGCCTTTGGCCAGCAGGGTGGAGACCCGCTCCGCCGCCTCAAAATCCTTCTTGTGCTCGTAGAAATGCAGGATGCCGCGATCTTCGCAATCGAAGTCGATGCCCTCATCGGCCGCCATGCGGCGCAGATGCTCCCGCGCTTCGATCGCCAGGCGGGCGGTGGTGATGGTGTTGTCCTCGTAACGGGGGATGGAGGCGATGAATTCCCCCATCCAGGACAATTTGTGCCAGGACGGCTTGGGGTTCACCAGCAGCGGCGCCCCCGGGGTCATCATCCATTTGAGGCCCTTGAGCACGGTGGCCCAGCTGTTCCAGACCTCGGCGTTGGAGGCGGAGAGCTGCCCGCCATTGGCGAAGGACGTCTCCATCGCCGCATAGGGATGGCGATCATAGATCGTCACCCGGCAGCCGCGTTTGGCGAGGTTGTAGGCGGTGGTGATGCCGGTGATGCCGGCGCCGATAACGGCGATGGTGCCGGCGTTTATGGGGGTACTGGTCGAGGACATGGATGCTCCTTCTCCCGCCGCGGCGGGAAAACGGGCCCCCTCTGTCATTGGCCTGAGAGCATCATCGGGACCCAGGAATTGGGCCCGGACTTACACCGTCGGCGAAGGCTGCCGCCTTCTTTTCAGAGTCGTCATTCGGGTGCGGTCACTGGTACCTGAGAGTTTCCGGGGCCGGTTGCTCCTTCGGTGCCGCCTTGGCTTCACAGCCGCCGCGATCTCTTCCGCCTGTTAACGATGACGGTTGGGCGGGTGGGCTGTCAATCGAAATTGTGCACCGCAGCAATGCAGGTGTGACAGGGATCGGCGCGGCGCGATCAGGGCACTGTGAATGGGTCCTATACACGGAAGGTGCCCCCACACCGGCACCCCAACACCGTCATACCCACCCAGTTATCCCCACCCCGTCATGCCCACCCCGTCATCCCCCCCCCATTCGTCATCCCCACCCCGTCATCCCCACACCGTCGTCCCCACCCCGTCATCCCCGGGCTTGTCCCGG
>CAIUPC010000381.1 GCA_903900905.1 uncultured Acetobacteraceae bacterium | reverse complement strand
TATGACGTCCAGCGTAACACCGCGTTGCTGGTTTCGAACGGCACGATCTCATTGGCGCCGATCAACAGCTCCGTGCGGGCGGTCAGTGGTCCGATCACGATCGCGGATGGGGCGTCGTTGCTCTCGTCCGGCAGTGTGTTGCTGACATCCGAAGATACCGTGTCCATCGGCGCGGGCGCGCAGTTCGGCACGGCGACTTTGAATCTGACGATTCCGGTGGTGAATGTCGGCACGCCCACTCATGCATCGGTGCCGGTTCCCGCCGGCCTGACGCTGTCACAAGAGACGCTGAATCGCCTGCTTGCCGGAAATCCGACACTGGGCGCGCCGGCATTGGCCAATTTGACGTTGACCGCCTCCCGCGCGGTGAATTTTTACGGTTCGGTGCAATTGTCCACCTTGGGGGCCGGAGGAGCATCCGGGCTACAGGCGCTGGTTCTGAACACGCCGGCGATTTACGGGGAGGGGAGTGCGGCCGACGCGGCCAGTCTGACGACAGGCACGTTGATTTGGAACGGCGTGGCGGGACTGGCAACTTCGACCGGCACCCTTAGTGCTACGCCGATGGGCGTGGTCGCGGGCGGGGCCGGGACGGGTCTGGGTAGCCTGACCCTCGCCGCCGAGCACCTCATTCTTGGTTACCCGGCATCGGTTCCGCCCAGCAACAGCGCGGTTTTGGACCGGCTCATCCTTGGTTTTTCCACCGTTGCCCTGATCGGCAACAGCGATATCACCTTCAACAACAAGGGATCGCTTTCGGTCTTCGCGCAACAGGCGGGGAGCGGTGCGGCCGGCACCGGGGGCCAACTGAGCCTTGTAACGCCGCGCTTCTCCGGTGCCGCGGGTGCCCGGCTTTCGGTCGTGGCCGGGGACACGATCCAGGTATCCACGCCTGCTGGCGTTGCGCCGGTCGTTACCGGCGGCATCCAGGGGGCGGTGTTGAAAATGACGGCCGGCGCCATTGTTGTGAACAGCGCGCTGGACCTTCCCGCGGGCGAAATCGCGCTCACCGCGACCCGGGGCGATATCACGATTGGTGCCGCGGGGCGCTTGATGGCGGCGGGGCCAGATACGGTCCTGTTCGATCAGACAGTGCATAGCGGCGGTGGCACGGTGCTGCTTGAGAGTGCTACCGGGACCGTCGTGGCGGCGGCGGGTTCGGTGATCGACGTGTCTTCGGCCGGGGCGGCGGGCGGTACACTGGGGATCACCGCGCCCGCCGGCGCTCTGTCACTGAACGGTGCCATCCATGGCGGTGCCATCGCCAGCCAGGACGGTGGCCAATTTGATCTGCGTCTCGGAGCGGTTGCCGATTTCGCCGCCCTGAATGACCAACTCGATGCGGGTGGATTTACCCAGGAACGGCGCTTCGATATCGGTACCGGCGATCTCACGGTCACCGGCACGGTGCACGCGCATCATGTGTCGATTACGGCAAGCGGCGGCGATCTGACGGTCAATGGCACGATCAATGCCAGCGGAGCGGCCCCCGGCAGTATCGTGCTTTCGGCGCAGGGGTCTCTGTCTCTGGCGGCTACAGCCGTGTTGGATGCCCATGCGACGGTCGCGCAAAATGACAGTTCTGGCGCCCCAATCGCGGCGGCGAACCGGGCAGATGTATCGTTAACGGCGCGGTCGGGGACTCTGGCGCTCGCGGCTGGCGCTGAGATCAATGTGTCGAGTGCCGCAGCGGGGACGTTTGGTACGGTTGAGCTTTACGCTCCGCGTAACGGCGCCAACGACATCCAGGTCTCGGCGGCGGGTCCGATTGCTGTCGAAGGGGCTCAGAGCATCGCTTTATACGGGATGCGTGCTTATGTGCCCCCCGGTGGCGTCGTGGCACAGGCCTATTTGAACGCGATCGATGGCGACAGTTCGGCCTTCATGGCGGGGGCTCTGGCGAATACGGCCCTGCTGAACCGTTTGGCGGGGCTGACTGCGCAGGGTGCGGCATTCCACCTGCGGCCAGGCGTGGAAATTGACAGCGCCACGCCGGATGGCAATCTGACGGTCCAGGGGGAATTGCAGCTGCAGTCAATGCGCTACAAATCACTCGGGGGCGCCGCGGGCACCGAACCGGGCGCGTTGCTGCTGCGGGCGGGCGGCACGCTGAATGTGTTAGGCAGCATCAGTGACGGGTTCGCCGCCCCGGTCGACGGCACCAGCAAACCCAATCCCGATGACAGCGGCTGGCTGCTGTTCAGCGGGACTGAGCCACTGGGTCAGAACATCGTCGTTCCGAGTGCGGTGACGCTCGCGGCTGGCACCCAGTTTGGCACGCACACCAGTGAAGTCCTCAATTACCCCATCACGATCGGGCTCACGGCGCTGCGGCCTGGCGTGCCGGCACCGTCCGATGTCGTGGTGTCCAAGCATTACAAGGTGCCGGTCGGTGGTTTCGTGGCGACCGCGGCGATCCGCGATACGACCGGCGCCGTGGTGTTCCAAAAGGGCGAGCTGGTTCCGCAGGGTTTCGTGATCAAGTCGCAGTGGGTCCTGGAGGTCGGATCCGTTGTGCCATTCCAGTTATTCCTGGCGTCGGGCACGGTCGTTCCGGCGGGCACGTCGCTGGCTATTTTCAACAAGTCAGTCGTGACTTTGTCTCAATCGGCCGCGCTGAGTGCCGGATCGTTGATCCCGGCTGGCACCAAGGTCGTCCTTCCCGATTCGGCCCTTTCTGTGGGTCTGCGTACGGCGGTGAAGGTCGGGACGGTGGCGGCTGTTTCGCCCGCGATTGCCACGAGCGCCAGCACCGCCGGCGCGGCCGCGGTCGTGTCGCCAGTGTCCGGTGCAACCACGAAGACTCCGAAGACGCCAAAGCCGCCGGTCGTGCCGCCGACACCGACGGTGCAAGGCTCGATTCTGGCGACCGCCGCTTTGCTGCCGGAAGGATCGCTGTCCTGGTCGATTGATCTTGTGGGCGGGTCGAATTTCGCCTCGGCCAATACGCAGGCGGTCAAGGCTGCCAGTGTGCTGGCCGCCAAGGGCGTCGCGGGCGATATCCTGCTCAGCGATCCGCACTATGTGAACCCGTCCAATCCAGCGGCTACCTTGATCCCCCGGCAGGTGCAGGCGGGTTTGTCGGTGATCAGGACCGGTACCGGCGATTTGTCGTTGACCGCTGGCGGTTCCATCACGGAAGCGTCCCTGTTCGGGATTTACACGGCGGGCGCGCAGGCTGCTGGCGTGACGTCGGCATACCAACAGCCGCGAGGAACGCTGATAGGGGGCACCACGGTGCTGTCGACCTCCGGGACCGGGGGCTTCGACTATAATACGCTGCTGGGTGGCTATCAGGCCTGGTATCCGATCGGCGGCGGCAACGTTCGGGTGAGTGCGCAGGGAAATCTGGTGGGTGACGTGGTCTCGGTCTCCACCAACGGCACTATTACCTATCAGAGCGACGCTGTCGGTAACTGGCTGTGGCGTCAGGGCGGGTTTGCCGGGCAGTCGGCGGCATGGTGGATCAACTTTGGTAGCTATGCCGATACGTCGGCCGGGCAGCTGGCGTTGGTGGGGTTTTCGGGGATTGGTGCGCTCGGCGGTGGCAATGTGACCGTTCGGGTGGGTGGCAATGCCGGCGTGCAGCAATCTGATCTGGCCAGTCCCTATACCAGCGGCGCGATCGATGTGGCGGTGGCCTCCACCGGGCGCGTGACAAGTGTCACGGGTGATGCGGGTGGCGTGACCGGGGGGACCATTGCCTTGACGGGCGGGGGTAACGTTAGCGTTGCCGTCGGCGGTATCCTCAATCCCACCAATGTTGGTTCGAGCAACAGCGGTCAGGGGAGTGATCTGTTCGGCGTCCTCGGTTCGATGCGCGGGTCCGTCACGATCACGGCGCAGGCCATTGGCGCCGTGGTACCAAGCAGTGGCACGATTGCCGCAGGCCCTTATGTCGCCTCGCTGGCGAATGCTTATGGCGGGCCATTGCTGCTCCTGGCGGATTCTTCTGCGCAGATTTCGGCTGCTGGCGATCTGGTACTCGGAGGGGTCATCGATCCTGGCCGCGTGGCGACCGCGAATACGACCGCCTTCAGTGGGACCGCCGCCGATGGCACGGTCATTACCGCCACCGGCGGCGGCCGCACCGCGTTCAGCCTCTGGCAATCCAACACCGCGATCTCTCTCTACGCGGCCGGCGGCACGCTGGTGCCGACCCAGGATGTGACCAGCGCGATGGTCGCGGCCGATATGAATATCAGTTATCCGCCGGTGCTGCGCGCGGTCGCGGCAACAGGCGACATCCGCTACTCCGCGAACGCGGGTTCCACGTCGCAGTTGGGTCCGGCGGTGGAGCTGGCACCCTCACCGACGGGCCAGTTGGTGCTGCTGGCAGGGGGCAACATCAATGCGGCCGGTCTGGCGGATGCCTTGCCGCTGGGGCTCGACATCTCTGGGGCTCCAGCCGGGCCGAATGCGATCCCCAATCCCTTCCGGCCGGCAACGCAGGGTACTTACCCTTTGATTGGGGATGCGCTGGCAACGGTGGGAAATGTCACAAATCCCCGGGATTTCGCCGATTACACATCGCTGTTCGCGTTCGAGGCTGATACCAGCCCAAGCGCGACGCCGCAGGCGCTGCACGCCGGGGACAGCGCGCCAGCCCTGATCTACGCGGCCGGTGGCAACATCATCGATCTCAATTTCGGGGAGACCTGGCGCTTCGTCAGCGGCGGCACGACGCTGGCAACATGGTATCTGGCTGCGAAGCCGGCGATTATCCGTGCGTCCAACGATATTCTGGTCGCGGGAACGTCGAGTCTGTTGCCGTTGCAATCGGCAGCGCAGCCGTTGTCGTTGAAGGTGGTCCGTAACCTGATCCTCAATGTCAATCCGGGCGACGTCTCGTCGATCGAGGCAGGGCAGGATATCTTCTATGCGAACTTTGCGGTCGCGGGGCCCGGCAGCCTGCTCGTCAACGCCGGCCATAATATTTACCAGGCGGATCGGGGATCGTTTTACAGCGTGGGTGAAATCACCGGCTCGACGGGTGGTTCGCGCAGCAATGGGGCCGGGGTCTATTTGACGGCGGGAACCGGCGCGTCTGGTCCGGATTGGTCGAATTTCCTGGCTCTGTATTTTGATCCGGCCAATCTGGCCGATCCCGCCCAAACGCTGTCCAGTACGGCCAATCTTGGGAAGGTCGCGGCTGATTATGCCGCCAGCCCGGCGCTTAAGGCCTGGATGGAGGCGCATTATCCCGCGCTGTTGCAAGCCGCGGGTGGCGGCAGCCCGACGGCGGCCCAGACGCTCGCGGCGTTCCTGGGTCTGACGCGCATGCAGCAAACGCCCTTCCTGTATCAGGTGTTGTTCACTGAACTGGCGGCCAGCGGTCAGGAATATGCCAAGGCCGACAGCCTTCGCTATCACTCGTACCTGCGCGGCAGCGAAGCGGTCGCGGCTGTGTTTGGAACCAGCGCGGTGGCGCCGACGGCCGTTGAGCTCGCGGGTTTCTCGAGCGCGCAGACAGCCGCGTGGGACAAGGAAGTGTCAGTGCTGTCGCACCTGGCGGCGCCGGCTTCGGCCGTGATCCCGTCGGGCGATATCACGCTGTTCGGGGGCTCGGGCGTGACCACGCAGCTCGGTGGCGCCATCGTCGCGGTCGTGCCGCATGGGCAGTTGACCCTGGGGCTCGCCAACGTGCCGCCGCCGACACCGGCGTCGGGGCAGCCGGCGGCGGGTCTGATCACCGCCGGACAGGGCGATGTCGATGTCCTGACCCACGCGAACGTCGTGCTGGGGCAAAGCCGGATCTTCACCACCTCTGGCGGCGGCATCACCGTCTGGTCCTCCGCCGGCGACATTCAGGTCGGTGTGGGTTCCAAGACCTCGCAGGTGTTCCAGCCGCCGCGGATCGATTACGACAATCTGGGCGATATCACCCTGTCGCCGACGTCGCCCACCACCGGCGCGGGCATCGCGACCCTGGCCCCGGTGGCCGGGATCACGGCGGGCGACGTCACGCTGGCGGTGCCGTTTGGCGTGATCGACCTGGGTGAGGCCGGGGTACGGGCCTCGGGCAACGTCACCATTGCCGGTGCGGTGACCGGCACGGGCGGTATCGCGGCGGGCGGAAAGACGAGCGGTATTGCCGTCAGCGCGGCCCCAAATACCGGCGCGATGGCCAGTGCCGCCGCGGTTGGCGGCGCCGCGGCAAGCAGCGGATCCGACGAAGCACGCAAGCGCCAGCAACAGCAGCGTGAGGTGCCGTCACTGATTACGGTTGAAGTTATCAGCTTCGGCGGGGCATAGACCGATCCATGAGCGACCTCCTCGACCCCCCGTCGATTGATGATCTGGCGGCTGCCCTGGTGAATCGCGGTTGCGATCCGCGTGCGCTGGAACGCGGACGCCGCGTCGCCAGCGATACCGGCCAGCGTCTGGACACCGTGCTGCTGCAACTGGGCCTCGTCAGCGAGCGTCAACTAGCCGAAGCAGCGGCGGTCGTCCTGGAAACCGTCGTGGTTGGCCCAGAGCACTATCCTGCCGAAGTCCCCGCCTGGGCGGCGGCGTTGACGCCGCGGTTTCTGCGCGATGCGCGTGTGGTGCCGCTGGATGCGGAGCCCGATGGCACTCTGCCGATAGCGGTGGCCGATCCATTGGATGGGTTCGCCCCATCGGCGATCGCCATAGCGGCGCGGGGTCCGGTCGTGGTGCGGGTGGCGGTTCCGGTCGAACTCGAGGCCGCCCTCGCGCGGCTGTTTCCGGAATCCGGCGACACACAGTCCGACACCGATGACGGGCCGGTCGAGGAAGATGCCGAACGGCTGAAGGACCTCGCCAGTGAGGCGCCGGTCATTCGCATGGTCAACCAGATCATCGCCCGCGCCGTCGAAGCCGGTGCGTCCGACATCCATATCGAACCGTTCGAGGACGCGTTGCGCGTCCGCTACCGCTTCGATGGCGTCCTGCAGGAGGCGGAGAACCCGCCATCCCGCCTCGCCGCTGCCATCGTCTCGCGCGTTAAGATCATGGCGAAGCTCGACATCGCCGAGCGGCGGCTGCCGCAGGACGGGCGCATCCGGCTGGCGGTGCGCGGGCAGGACGTGGACTTCCGCGTATCGACCGTGGCCTCGATGCATGGCGAAAGCGTCGTGCTGCGCGTGCTGGATCGCGGCGCGGTGGCCTTCGATTGGGAGAAATTGGGCCTCGCGGCCCCGGTGGTGCAGCGGATGTCGCATGCGCTCAGCCTGCCGAACGGGATCGTCCTGGTCACCGGGCCGACGGGATCGGGTAAGACGACCACGCTTTACACCGGGCTGCTGGCGCTGAACGCGATCACCCGCAAGGTGATCACCATCGAAGATCCAATCGAATACCAGCTCCGCGGCATCAACCAGCTTCAGGTCCGCCCGCAGATCGGCCTCACCTTCGCCGCCCAGCTCCGCGCCATTCTCCGCCAGGACCCCGACGTCATCATGGTCGGTGAAATCCGCGATATCGAGACGGCGCAGATCGCGGTGCAGGCCGCTCTGACCGGGCATCTGGTGCTGTCGACGCTGCATACCAACTCCGCCGCCGCCACCATCACGCGGCTACGTGATATGGGGCTGGAGGATTATCTGATCACCGCCGTCCTGCGCGGCGTGCTGGCGCAGCGGTTGGTGCGCCGCCTGTGCCAGGCATGCCGCCGCCCGGCCGATGCCGCGCCGGAAATCGTGGAGCGCTTTGGCCTTGGCCCGCGCGGGCATAAGATCACGCTGTGGCACCCCGTCGGCTGCTCCGCCTGCCGCGGGACGGGCTATCGCGGCCGTCAGGCGATCGCCGAATTCCTGCAACCCGATGATGCGGTGGAGCGTCTGATATTCTCCCGGGCCGATCATGGGGAGATTGAGCGGGCGGCGGTGGCGGGGGGGATGACGACGATGTTCCGCGCCGGCATCGCGGCGGCGCTCGCGGGGACAACCACGATCGAGGAAGTCGTCCGCAGCATCCAGGCGGATGCATGATGGCTGAGTGGCGGTACGAGGCCATCGACCGGGCGGGCCGTGCGATCAATGGCGTCATGGAAGGGGCCGACGAAGCGGCCGTACTGCAACGCCTGCGCCGTGATGGCGCATTGCCCTTGTCGGTTGTTCCGGCCGGTGGCGGGATGTGGGGCGCGCTGGGTGGGGCGCTCGGCGGCGGTGACGCGCTGACCAGCCAGGAGGTCACGAATATCACCCGCGAACTGGCGACCATGCTGGGCGCCGGGCAGGATCTGGACCGTGCCCTCCGCTTTCTGGTCGAAACCGCGCCCAACCGGCGGGCGCATCGTGTGTTGGACGCACTGCGGGAAGAGGTGCGCAACGGCGCGTCGTTCGCGGTGGCTCTGGGCAATCACAAACGCAGCTTCTCAGCCCTTTATGTTGGCCTGGTCCGCGCCGGGGAGGCGGGAGGCACATTGGCGCCCGCGTTGGAACGGCTGGCCGATTTGATGGAGAAAGAGCGGGCGCTGACCGCGACGGTCAAGTCCGCGATGATCTATCCGACGCTGCTAACACTGGCCGCTATCGGCGCGGTGACACTGCTGCTGGTGCAGGTGCTGCCGCAATTCGTGCCTTTGTTCGAGCAGAGCGGCGCCGCTTTGCCGCCGTCCACCCAGTTCCTGATTTCGGCGGGCGACGCGGTGAGCCATTACGGTCTATGGGCGTTGCTCGGGTTGCTGATGGCCGGGGTCGCCATTCGGGCCGCGCTGCAACAGCCCGCCGCCCGGCTCGGGTTCGACCGGTTGAAGCTGCGGCTGCCGGTTATCGGAGGGCTGTCGCGGGAGATTTTGGCGGCGCGGTTATCGCGCACGTTGGGCACGCTGCTGGATAATCGGGTCTCGCTGATCACCGCTTTGACCATTACCCGCGATGTCGTCGGCAATGCGGCGGGAACCGAGGCCATTGATCGGGCCACGGCCAGCGCACGGGGGGGCGATGGGCTCTCGGCCTCGCTCGCTGGCTCGGGCCTGTTTCCGCCCCGGCTGGTGCATCTGCTGCGACTGGGCGAAGAGACCGCGCAGCTTGGGCCCATGGCATTGCGGGCAGCCGCGATTCACGAGGAAAGCGTGCGGATCGCCACCCAGCGGCTGGTCGCGCTGCTGACGCCGGCGATCACGATCGGGATGGGGTTGGTGATTGCAGGGATCGTGTCGTCCCTGCTGCTGGCGATGTTGAGCCTGAATGACCTCGCACAGTAAGGCGGCGCCTCATCATCGTTGCTCCAGGAAGGGTGCATTACCCAACATCGGCATGGCGGGCGCAGGCCCGCCACCCATGACGGGAACTAGTCCGCGGCTCGCCGCGGGCTTCACGCTGATCGAGATGCTGGTGGTCGTCGTGATCATCGGGCTGTCACTGTCGGTCGTGGCGGGATTTCAACCGAAGCGCTCAGTGACCCTGGAACTGACGGCCGCGTCCGACACGCTGGTGGGCAATCTGCGCCGGGCGCGGGCCACCGCCATCGCGCAGGACCGTCCCGTGGTATTCGCCGCAACGGCCGATGGGCTGGGTTTCAGCATTGACGGTGCCCCCAAGCGGCTGTCCGCGGCCGGGACGGTGGTGCTCACTACGCCGGGGCCGATGCGTTTTATGCCCGACGGCAGCGCGTCGGGCGGGGTGATCCGGCTGATCGCGGGCGGCAAGGCGCGGGTGGTGCGGGTGGATTGGCTCACCGGCCGGGTCTGGGTTGGCGATGCGGTGTGATGCATCCGCCGCGCCCGGTGGCTTCATGCTGCTTGAGGTGCTGGTGGCGTTCGTCATCGCGCTCATGGCGCTCGGTCTCCTTTACAGCGGCGGGGCGGACGGGCTGTCGGCGGCGCGGGTGGCTGCGCGGACCGAGGAAGCCGTCGCCCGGGCCCGTTCCCGCCTTACGGCCGAGTGCCATGGGGCGAAGCTGTCGCCTGGCACGCGGTCCGGCGACGATGGCGGTGGTTTTGCCTGGAAGTCAGAGGTCACGCGGGAGGAGAGCACCAACGTTGTGCGCGGCGAGGCCGATGATCCCAAGCCGCCCTTGCGCGCGGACCTGTGGGCGGTGCGGGTAACGATCACCTGGCCCGGCGGGCTGCGGCCGCATCGGGTGTCCCTCGCCACGCGCTGTCTGTCCATTGGCCCGGCGGCACCGTCATGAGACGCAGGCGTGGCGGCTTTACCCTGCTGGAAGTCCTGGCCGCGCTGGCGGTGCTGGGGTTGGTTCTGCTGTCTCTGACGCAGGGCGTGCAGTTCGGTCTGCGCGCCTGGCGGACGCAATCCACGACCGACACGCGCCAGACTGAGCTGGAGGCGATGGACCGCACCCTGCGGCTGCTGGTTGAGCGCACCATTGGCGGGGACTGGCTCAAGGACCGTGGCGCGTTGCGCGGCGGCCCCATGGCTCTCGACCTTGTGACGGTGCTGCCCCCTTGGCCCGGGGGGCCGCCGGACCCTACGGTGAACGCCTGGCTTGAAGTGAATGCCCGGCATCAACTGGTTTTGCGTTGGGTGCCGCTGCCGCACGCGCAATGGCTGGGTCAGCGGCAGGTTCCGCTGACAACGGTTTTGATGGAGGGTGTCGCGCGGCTGGAACTCTCCTATTGGCAGATGGAAAAGGGCGGCGGCGGCACCTGGATGCGCGGCTGGACGGATATCGAGCCACCGGCGCTGGTGCGGATGCGGGTCATCTTCCCCCCCGGCGATCCGCGTCATTGGCCTGATATCGTGGCCGAACCTCGGCTCAGCCGCGCTTTGTCATGATACCATCCGTATCAGCCGCGCCTGAACTTGCTTATAGGCGCGTTAATCTCCGACACCGTGGTACCAAGTGAGATGCTGGCAGAGTTGTTTTCGTGGTGGACCCGACAGATGGCCGAGCTGGCAGCGCCCATGCTCCGCCCATTCATGCGTGGCGTTCCGGATGCTTTGCTGGTGGTACCCTCGCCGGAGGGGTTCCGTCTGACCCGTCGCCAAAAGGGTCGTTTGCAGCCCTTGCCGGCAGCGGTGCTGGATGATGAACGCCTGCGCCGCGGGTTGCAGGACCGCCGCCGGGGTGAAGCGCTGGCCATGACCTTACCCGAGCCTTTGTTGCTGCGGGAGGCGGCGTTACCCTCCGCGGCCGAGGCCAATCTCGACCGCGTGTTGCGCTATGAAATGGATCGGCTCACGCCGTTTACCACGGATCAGGTCTATTTCACGCATCGCGTGCTGTCGCACGACCGCGCGCGAGGGCTTCTGCGGGTTGAATTGGCGCTGGCGCTCAAGGCGCGTGTGCAACCATGGCTTGATGCCCTCAGCCCGTTTGGTGCTGTCCCACTCAGCCTGGAAGGCGTCGGCCCGGACGGGCGGGCGCGTACGATTTCACTTCTTGATCCCGATCCGGCGGGTGCCACCCGTGCGCGCATGGTCTCCCGTTTGGGGGCGATCATTTGTGCCGCTCTGGCCCTTGCGACAATCATCTACCCCGTGGTGCGTCAGTCCATGGCCCTGGACGACGCCAATACCCGGATCGCAGCCTTGCGGCCGCGCGTAAATGAGGTCGAGGCGCTGCGCCGCCGGCTGCTGTCGGGCGCCGCGGGTGCCGGGCAGATCACGGTGGCGCGGGAGCGGGCGGCACTCGCGGTCCAGGCCTTGGGGACCCTGACCGACGCACTGCCTGACGATACCTGGCTGACCAGCCTGACCCTGCGTCAGACCCGGCTGGTGCTGGAGGGACGGGCAGCGGCGGCGTCGAAGCTGATCGCGGTGCTGGCAGCCGAACCCCGGCTCAAAGACCCCGCCTTCGCGGCGCCGGTCGTACGGGCCGATAACGGTACCGATATTTTCACCATCCAGGCCGGGTTTGGATCGTGAGCATCGCGACTTCGCTACCCGACGGCCCGCGCGGCCGCGCACTGGCACTCGGCATGATGGTCATCGCCGTGATCATCCTGTGGCTGGGCGTGCTTGCACCGTTATGGGATTGGTATGATGACCGGGCGGAGACGTTGCGCCGGCAGACTGCGTTGGGCTGGCGTATGACCGCGCTGATCGAGACACTGCCGGCATTGCGCAAGACGGTCGAAGAATCCGGCGGTGAGGCCACACCATCTTCAGCCGTGCTGCCGGGCGCCACCGATGCTCTTGCCGCCGCCGCCTTGCAGCAGAAACTCGATGCCATGGCCATTGCCGCCGGCCTGCGGATCGGCAGCGCGGAGATCCTGCCGGCGCAACCAGCGGGGGAGTTCCGCTCCATCGCCGTGCGTATCACGGTCACCGCACCCTGGCGGGCGATGGTCGGGCTGCTGCGCGCGATGGCGGAGTCGGACGTGCCCCTGGTAACCGATGATCTGCAGGTGCGGGCGCAGCCGGGTAACAATCGGGATTCCGACCTGCCGGTCGATGCCGGGTTCACAGTGACGGGCTATCGGCTGGCCAAGGCGGACGGATCATGAGACCGGCCGCTGGTTCGGCGGGATTGATTATCCCGATCCCGCTATTGTGGCTGGGTGCGGCGGCTGTGCTCGCAGCCGTGCTCGTGGTGGAGGTGACCGCCCCCGGTGAAACGATGGAGCGTCCGGCCGTGCGCCTCGCCGCGCAGCAGGCGCCGGCACGTCCCCAATCCGGCGATGCCAACGCGCCTGATTCCGACGCTTTGGCCGAACTGGCGGATCGTCTGATCGAACGGCCGTTGTTCAGCCCTGATCGGCGGCTGGCCGCGGCCAAGGTGGAGGCCGCTGCCGCCCTCGCCTCAATTGCGGACGGTCTGCCGCGGTTGTCGGGCGTCATCGTCGCGCCCAATACCCGCTATGCCATTTTTGCCGGCGCCGATGGCCGGCCGGTTCGGGCTCAGGAAGGCGGCAGTATCGGCCGCTTCAAGGTGCGGACCATCGAAGCAGGACGGGTGACCGTGACTGGAACCGAAGGAGAGCAGGTGTTGCGTCCCACTTTTGCCAAAACGACCGAACAGCGGGCGCCAGGCGCGGGGAAGCCAGCCCAATGACGCGCAAATTCCCCTTTGCCGGTATGGGCCGGCTGGCACTTGCCTCCGTCATGGTCCTGGCGGGGTGCGAAACCCATCACCAACGCGATGTACCGCCGGTCGTGAGCACGGTCAGTGACCTCGCCGCCGGTGCGCGTGCCAATGGCCGGGTCGGCACCCCCAACCTCCCGCCGCCGGCGGAGGTGTCCTATGGCACGCCGCGGCCGGCCGGTACGGGGCGGGCGTCTGTCGCGGGTGCGACCGGCACCTATTCACTCGAGTTCGCCGATACTGATGTGCGGGAAGTGGTGTCTCAGGTGCTCGGCGGCATGCTGGGGCTCAATTATACGATCGACCCGGCCGTGCGGGGCGCGGTGTCGCTGCATACCGCGAAACCGCTCACCGCCTCGCAGGTGCTGCCGACATTGAAGACCATGCTGTCGAGTGTCGGGGCAACCCTGGCACAGGTCGATGGGCTGTATCGCGTCGTGCCGGAGGTATCGGCGGGTGCGGCGGGCAGCGCGGTCGTGCCGTTGCGCTTCGTATCCGCTGATGAGCTGGCGAAGGTGATGCAGCCGCTGGCCGGCAATAATGCCAAGGTCGCGGCCGAAACCGGCCTGAACGCCCTCCTGATCAGCGGCGATCCCGGCCAGGTTCAGGCCTTGACTGAATTGGTTGGCAGCTTCGACGTCGATACCCTTGCTCACCAGTCCTATGCGGTGTTGCCGACAACGTCGGGCAGCGCCCGTGACCTGTCCGAAGCGATGCAGGAAGCGTTCAAGGGCCGTGCCGGTTCCTCGCTGTCGGGCTTGGTGCGGGTCGTGCCGTTGTCGCGGCTGAATGCCGTGCTGGTGATTTCCTCGCAGCCAAAATACATCGACGCGGCCCGCCGTGTGCATTCGATGATCGAGCGCGAACGGCGAAATACCGTTCGCAGCTGGCACGTCTTCTATCTGCAGAACAGCAGTGCCCAGAGTATCGCTTACACCTTGCAGATGGCATTCACCCCGAACAACGTCACGGCGACACCGGAGCCTGTCGGCGGCTCCCAGCAAGGCGTGGGACGCACGGGTCAGTCGGGCGGATCGTCGTCGGGTGGCTTTGGCGGCAGTGGCGGCGGCGGGGCCAGCGGCCTGGGCGGCGCCAGTGGTGGTGGTTTCGGCGGTGGCGGCGGCTTATCGAGTGGTGGCGGCTCCGGCGGCCTTGGGGCATCGGGCCTGGGTGCTTCCAGCGCCGGGCTGGGGGCGTTGGCCAAGACCAGCCCGCAAGTGGCCGGGGCGGCGCAGGGTGCCGTGGCGGCAAGCCCGCTCTCCGGCGGCCTGGATCAGGGCGGCGGGGAGGATGCGGCCGATGCGATGCGCATTCTGCCGAACACGCAGAACAACGCCATTATGATGTATGCGACCCCGCGCGAGGAGGAGACCGTCCTCGGCATGCTCCGCAAGATCGACATCGTGCCCATGCAGGTGCGGATCGATGCCACGATCGCGGAGGTTTCGCTGAATGACAGCCTGAAATTCGGGACCCAGTTCTTTTTCAAGTCGAACGGGCTGAACGGCATCCTCAACAATGGCACCGGGGCCGTGGGCACCCCGGCGGCGACCGTGCTGGGTACATCGTTCCCGGGCTTCCTGCTCAGCGGATCAGGCCCTGGCGGGTCACCGATCGCCTTGACGGCGCTGCAGGCTGTGACGACGGTGAATGTGTTGTCGTCACCGCAGATTACCGTCGTGGATAATCACACGGCACGGCTGCAAGTCGGTGCCCTCGTGCCTTATCTGACCGCCAGCGCGGTCAGCACACTGACCACCGGCGCGCCGGTCGTGAATTCCGTCGGGTATCAGGCGACGGGCGTGATCATGGAGGTGACCCCGCGGGTGAACGGCGGCGGCCAGGTGACGCTGGATATCTCGCAGGAGGTCAGCGACATCGACACCACCAGCGCCAAGGCCTCCGGCATCGACAGCCCGACTTTCCAGACCCGGACGGTTTCTTCGCGGGTTGTCGTTCAGGATGGCCAGACCATCGGCCTTGCCGGCTTGATCCGTGATTCTATCAGCCGCGGCAATGATGGCGTGCCTTGGGTCAAGGATATCCCCGTGGTGGGCTTCCTCGCCGGCCGGCAGAACAATTCGCGGGAACGGACGGAACTGCTGGTGCTGATCACCCCGCATGTCATCCGCGATCAGGCCGACGCCCGCTCGCTGACCGCCGATTTGCGGGACGCTTTGAGTGGCGCGGATGCCGTGGCACCAATGACGCGGGCCGAGCTGAAGACCGGTTCCTCCGACCCCAGCGCGCCGCTTCGCAATGGTATACGCCGTCTTCTCAAACCCTCCGAGCATCGGTGACAGCGCGCCTATGACCCGCCGGCGCGATCACGGCTTCGCGCTGTTGGTGGTGCTATGGACCCTGGCGCTGCTCGCGCTGCTCGGCAGTCACGTGACCGCGACGGCGCGCAATGCCACTGCCCGCGCCTCTGCCATCCGGGCTGGGGCAGAAGCGCAGGTCGCGGCGGAGGGCCTGGTGCGGCAGGCGATCTTCCGGCTGCTGGACAGTTCCCCCCGGCGCTGGACGGCCGATAGCCGCCCGCATGAGGCGCATCGCGATGGCCGGCGGGAGGTCGTGACGATCGAGGACCATGCCGGCCGCATCAACCCCAATGCAACGCCCCCGGCGCTAATGGCGGCGTTGCTGAAGCAAGTGGGCGTCGCGGATCCGGCGGCGGCCGGACTGGCGCAATCGATCGCTGAATGGCGCTCGTACGGCAGTGCGCAGGCTTATGCCGCGGCGGGCCTGAGTTGGGCGCCACCGCGCGAGCCCTTCGCGACCATCAACGAAATGGCCCTGGTACGCGGTATGACGCCGGAGGTCCTCGATCGCCTTCGCCCCCATATCACCGTCTACACCGATGGCCGCGTCGATCTCGGTAAGGCGTCCGCATTGGTTGGCCAATTGCTGCTGAGCGTGGGGGACAGCCGGCCGCCGCCGCCGCAGGAGAGTACCATCCTGATCGCGGAGATCAGCGCCCTCGCGACCGTGCCGGGCGGCCGAGCGTTCCGCCGCGTGGTCGTGCGTGTCGATCCCTCCGAAGATGAAACCGCTGACGCTTTTCACGTCTTGGCCTGGGACTGAGCGCAGGGTGACCGCGGACCTGACCCTTGAGATCCACCCCGCCATCCTGCTGATCGCGGCGCCGTTTATCGGTAGCTTCCTGGGCGTGCTGGTCCGCCGCCTGCCCACCGGGGAGACGGCGGTATGGGGCCGTTCCCGGTGCGACGCCTGCCACGCGCCACTGACGGTGTTCGATTTGGTGCCGCTGCTGTCGTTCCTGGTGTTGCGCTGGTCCTGCCGCCATTGCGGCGTCCGCATCGATCCATTCCATTTTCGGATTGAGATGGCGGCGCTGGCGATCGCGGTTTGGGCGGTCGCGGTTGATGGTTCCGCCGCCGGGCCGGACTGCGTTCTGGGATGGGCCTTGCTGGCATTGGCCTGGATTGATGCCGAACACATGATTCTACCGGACGCCCTGACGCTGCCCTTGCTGTTATTGGGCCTCGGCTTCGGATGGCTGGAGGCGCCGGACCTGCTGGCCGATCGTCTGGTGGGCGCGGCGGTGGGGTGGCTGAGCTTTGCTGGCATCGCGGCCGCGTACCGCCGGTTGCGGGGACGTGATGGTCTGGGCGGTGGCGATGCACGATTGCTGGGAGCCGGTGGCGCCTGGCTGGGGTGGGAGGCGTTGCCCAGCGTGGTCCTGTTCGCAGCTGTCGGCGCGCTACTGGGCATTGGGCTGCGGACCCTTTGGTTGCGCGGCAAGCCAGAGGCCGGCAACGTGTTGACGGAGCCACAGCCCTTCGGCCCCTGGTTGGCACTGGGAATCTGGGTGGTGCGTTTGCACGGCCCGATCCTGGGTTAATTCGAGGCGCCGCACGTTTCATAATTCCGTCATGCAAGTGACATCGTCACCCCGCTTCGGGCGTGGGAAGAACGGGCGGCTGGCGCGGCCTTCGCGGCTGGCGGGCAACGCTTGCAACAGGGTATGGCCTTGCGCTCCGGACCGAGGCTTTTTTTGATTGGCATGGCCGGCATTTTGGCAAATCCGGCTGTGGCCAGCGCGCAGCCAGCTCCGTCTGCTGCCTCTCCACCTGCCGCGACAGCACCGGCGGCCGCGGAGACGCGGCGTTTTCCGGTGGAGGAGTACCGCGTGGAAGGCAATACCGTGCTGCCCGCGGCTCTGATCGAGGAAGCGGTCTATCCGTTCCTCGGCCCCGACCGCACCGCCGACGATGTCGAACATGCGCGCGCCGCGTTGGATGCGTTGTACGCACAAAAGGGCTACCCGACCGTGTCAGCCGAAGTGCCGGCGCAGGACCCATCGACCGGTGTCATCACGCTCAAGGTCATCGAACGTAAGATCGGCCGCCTGCGGGTGCGCGGATCGCGCTATTTCTCCCTGCGCGCGATCAAAGACAGTGCGCCCGCTCTGGCGGAGGGGCGGGTCCCCGACATGAACGCCGTGCAGCGTGACATCGTGGCGTTGAACCAGTGGCCCGATCGTGTCGTCACGCCGGTGCTGCGGCCAGGCATTGCGCCCGGGACGGTCGATGTCGACCTGAACGTTAAAGACACCTTTCCGCTGCATGGGTCCGTCGAGCTCAACAACAAGCAGTCGCAGAGCACCACCGCGCTGCGCAGCGTCAGCAGCGTAAGCTACGGCAATCTGTGGCAGCGCGGCGACAGCGTCAGTCTGTCCTGGCAGACCGCGCCCCTGCACGGGTCGGATTCCGGGGTTATATCCGGGTCATATTTGTACCGGATTCCAAACAGCAACATGTCGTTGCTGGCCTCTTTGGTGAAGTCAGAGAGTGATGTCGCCACTGTCGGCGGAACCGATGTCATCGGCCGCGGCACGATTATGGGGCTCCGTCTGCTGGTGCCGCTGGGACAGGAGGGCAGCTTCACCCACAGCCTGAGCCTGGGCTTCGATTACAAGCATTTCGACGACGCGACCGTGCTCGGTGGCGACCGCAGCCCTGCCCCGATCACCTATATGCCGCTGAACGTGACATGGCAGGCGTCCTGGTCGGGGGAACATGAGGCCGCGACCGATGCCTCCGTCAGCTTCGTGATGGGCACCCGCGGCCTGGGCAGCAGTCAGGCCCAATTTGACGTGAAGCGATACAACGCGCGGCCAAATTTCGCCTATTTACGCGGCGATGTCAGCCGCACGCAGCCGCTGCCCTGGGGTTTTCAGGGTTATGTCAAAGCCGCCGGCCAGGCCACCAATGAGCCTCTGATCAGCAGCGAGCAATTCGGTGTCGGCGGCGTCGATACGGTGCGCGGCTATTTTGAGAGTGAGGCCATTGGCGATTACGGCATCGCTGCTCAGGCTGAATTGCGTTCGCCCTCCGCCGGTGAGCTGCTGTCCGATTTCACCGACACGCGCGCTTTCGCCTTCGCCGATGCCGGCCGGGTGGGGATCCACCAGCCACTGGCCGAACAGAATTCCGGCCGATCAT
This sequence comes from uncultured Acetobacteraceae bacterium, assembly GCA_903900905.1. GTDB lineage: Bacteria > Pseudomonadota > Alphaproteobacteria > Acetobacterales > Acetobacteraceae > Rhodopila. The sequence continues at coordinate 36,251 of CAIUPC010000381.1, read as the reverse complement.
TGACGTCGGTCGGGGGCGGGGTGCGGTTGCGGGGCTATGGGGTGGTGGGTCTGGATGTGATTGGCGCGCATGTGCTGTCACCGGGCGCCATCTCCCATGCCGGTTCTTCTCGGTTGTTGTTTCGTCTGAACGGGGCTTTCTGAATGGCACGCGTCCTTTCCCGGCTGTTCGGCCTTTTGCTGCTGGCACTGTTGCTTTCGCCCACGGGCGCGCAAGCGTGGTGGAACAAAGACTGGGCGATGCGGATGAAAATCACCGCTGATGCCAGCCCAACCGCCGCCAATATCACCGAGCCTATCGGCCGCGCGCCGGTGCTGGTTCGTCTGCATGCCGGCAATTTCGACTTCAGCGGCACGCGGGAGGATGGTGGCGATCTGCGCATGATCAGCGGCGATGACAAAACGCCGCTGCACTATCATGTCGAGAAATTCAGCCAGAAGGATCAGGTCGCGCTGGTCTGGGTGGATCTGCCCGACATGGCGCCCGGCACCGTCGCGCCGTTCTTTGTCTATTGGGGCAATGCCAACGCCGCCGATGGCAGCGATCCCCGCGGCACATTCGATCCCGATACGCTGCTGGTCTACCACTTCAGCGAAGAAAACGGCCTGCCCAAAGACACCACGGGCTTTGGCATCAACGCGCTGACCGCGGCGACCCGTGATGAAGCCGGTATGATCGGCTACGGCACGAAGCTCGACCGCGAAAAGCCTTTGTTACGCATTTCGAAAAACCCCGCCCTTGCTATACCGGAAGGGCAGGCGATGACGGTGTCGATGTGGGCCCAGCCGGACCCCGCCGCGCTGACATCAATCCTGTTCAGCGATCGGGAGGGCGGCAACGCCCTGACCATCGGCCTGGAGCAAGGTGCGCTATACGCCCAGATCGATGGCCCGGCCGGCACCAAGCGGGTGCGTGCGACCACGGCGTTGCCGGCCCAGGGCTGGCACCATATCGCGGTTGAGGTCACCGATAAGATATCGCTGTTCGTGGATGGTCAGCCGGTTGGTGAGGGCGCTGGCTCGTTGCCGGCGATCAGTGGCCAGCCGGTCCTGGGCGGTGCGGAGGCTGCCGGCTCCCCGCGCTATGTCGGTCTGATCGACGAATTCCGCATTTCCAAGATCGCGCGGCCGGTGGGTGCCTTGCAGGCGAGCGTCGCCTCGGAAGGCCCCGATGGCAAACTGATCCATTTCGAGAACGCCGAGCAGGGCAATTCCGACGCCCCCGGCTTCATGACGGTGATTTTGCGGTCGGTTACGATCGACGCCTGGGTGGTGATTGGCTTGCTGGCGATCGTCGCCTTTGCCAGCTGGTATGTGATGTATGCCAAGACCACGTACCTGAATCGGCTGGGTGTCGGTAACAGGGCGTTCTTAACCGAATATGAGAAGCTGCTGGAAGCGGCGAATGGCGACCACATCGCGGTGCTGAACCAGATCGCGGCCAATAATTCCCGCATCAAACGGAACTCCGGCCTGCAACGCCTGACCCGCATCGCGGTGCGGGAGATGGAGCAGCGGTTGAATGCTGGCCGGTTGCAGCCGGGAGGTTCGTTCTCCCCGCAATCGCTGACCGCGATTCAGGCGGCGATGGAAACCGGCCTGGCGCATGAGCAGCACATGCTGAGCAATTTGATGGTGATGCTGACCATCGCCATTTCCGGCGGCCCCTTCATTGGTTTGCTTGGCACGGTTATCGGCGTGATGATCACCTTCGCCTCGATCGCCGCGGCTGGTGACGTGAACATTAACGCCATCGCGCCCGGCATCGCCGCCGCGTTGCTGGCGACCGCCGCTGGTATGTTCGTTGCTATTCCCGCCATGTTTGCCTACAACTATTTGCTGATCCGCATCAAGGGTGCGACCGGTGACATGGGCGCGTTCTGTAACGAGACGATTGCCCGGATGGGCGAGGCGCGGGCGTTGATGCGCACGCGGCCGATCGAGCCGGAAGCCGCGAGCGTCGAAGATACCTACGTGCCCGAGGCACCGGTGCCCATAGCGAGCCTGCCCAAAGCCGCCTCCGCCGGCGCTGACCTTGCCGCCGCTGCCGCCGAACGCCGTGCCGCGCGCGCCGCCGCGTCAGCGGGTGGTGCGACAATTCCGCCCCGCCCGGCGCCCAGGAACAGGAGCCCGCGATGAAAGTCGGTGAGGAGGACAAAGCCTACGACGAGATCAACATCACCCCGATGCTCGATCTCGCTTATGTGCTGGTGGTGATTTTTATCATCATGACCACCGCTTCCGTGTCGGGTGTGAAAGTCGATCTGCCGAAGGCCAGTGCGTCGGCCAGCCTGGCGGTGCCAAAGACCAAGGTGATCAGTATTTCCGATCAGGGTCAGGTATTCCTGGATACGGTGCCGGTGTCGCTGCCCGATCTGGAACTGCGGTTGCGCGATGCCAAGGCGAATATCCCGGATTTGCCGGTCATCCTGAAGGGTGATCGCGCGGTGCAATACGACCGCATCATGATTGTGCTCGACCTGTGTTCGCGTGTGGGTATCGGCTCCATTGGCCTCGCCTCCACCCGGGTACCCGGGTCCTGACGGTGCGTGAGGCAGATGCGCATGGAAGACGGCGATCACGACGATCAGGAAGACGACCGCAAGCAACGCTGGTGGCTTTGGGCGCTGGGCGGTGTTCTCGGTCTTGGCATGATTGTCCTGGCGATCGCGGTGTTCTCGGGCGGCAAGGCGCCGGCGAAACCGCAACAACAGACCATGCGGGTCGTGTTGCCGCCCCCACCGCCGCCCCCGCCGCCCCCGAAAAAGCAGCCCGAACCGGACCCGGTGAAGCAACCGGAGCAGAAGAACGATCCAACGCCGCAATCCAAGCCGATGGAGAACAAGCCGGCCGACAAGCCGAAAGCGGCACCCGCGGGCGCACCCCTGACCGCGGCTGCTGGCGCCGGCGCCAACGCCTATGGTCTGGCGGTCGGCAATGGCAGTGGCGGGATCGGTGGTGGGGGCGGTGGCGGCGGGGGAGGCGGTGGCAAGTTCGGCGCTTATGCCGGCCGCATCCAAACGCAGATCGAGGCTGCGTTGCAGCGGGACGACAAGACACGCAACACCAAATATTACCTGAATCTACGGATTTGGCTGGGCGCGAACGGAGAGGTCACGAAAGTGCAGGTAATTTCGACCAGCGGCGACCCCGTGCTGGATCAGGCAATCCAGCGGGTGATCGCTGCCGTTGGGGTGGGCCTGGCGCCGCCATCCGATATGCCACAGCCGGTCAATCTGCGCGTTCGGGCGCGGGCAGGGTGAACCGATGATCGCGCAGCTATTCAATGGCCGGACCACCGCGGCTGCGACCTTGACGCTGGCGGCCTGCCTGTGCGCGAGCACGGCCGGGGCGCAGCCGGCATCCGGTGACGTGACAGAAAAACTGATCCAGATTCTGGTGAAAAACGGCGTCCTGACTCAGCCCCAGGCGAAGGATTTGTTGGATCAGGCGCGCGCGGAAGCCCGTGCGCGACCGACCGTGGCACCGGCCGCGGCGGCCTCCACCGCGACCGACAAACCGGCGCCACAGGGCACGGTGCGTGTCACCTATGTGCCGGAATCCGTGCGCAAGCAGATAGCGGCCGAAGTGAAGCAGCAAGTGCTGCAGCAGGCTCAGGATCAGGGTTGGGCGGAGCCGAGTGTGATTCCCGGCTGGACCCAACGCGTGCGCGTGTACGGTGATGTGCGCATGCGCGGCCAGTGGGACAATTTTCCCTCCAATAATTACAATTTATTCCCTGATTTCAACGGTATTAACGGATCCAGCAATGGCTACGATACCAATTCCGCCTCGCTGCCGCCGCTGCTGAACACCACCCAGGGCCGCATGCGCACCCGCCTGCGCGCCAGGCTGGGGGTGGAGGCGCAGATCACCGACTGGGCCGTTGCCAATATCCGGATCGCCACCGGTAGTGATTCCAGCCCTGTGTCTACCAATCAAACTCTGGGTGCGACGGGCGATTTCTCCAAATACGCCATCTGGCTGGACACCGCTTATATCCAGATGAAACCGGTCTCGTACACGACCATCTCGGTCGGGCGGATGCCGAACCCATTCTGGACCACCGATCTGCTCTATGACGACGATCTTAATTTCGACGGCTTCGCGGTCGCCAACAAATTCGGGCATTCTGACGGTGTGCAGGGTTTTCTCACGCTCGGCGGTTTTCCGGTGTTTAACACCGCGTTCAACCTCGGCTCGACCAATGCCGCCAAAACCAGCAGTCAGGATGGCTGGCTGGTGGCCGTCCAGGGCGGCGCGGAGTGGCGCTTCCAGGAGGAATGGAAGGCCAAGATCGGCATGGGCTTCTTCGGTTACAATAATATCGAGGGCCGCAAATCACAGCTTTGCGTGGGCCCGACATCATTCGGCAGCTGTACCACCGACACCACCCGCGCGCCGTTCATTCAGTTCGGCAATACCGTGTTCCCGGTTCGCAATATCAGTACCCCGGGCAGCAGCACGACGGCGCAGCCGCAGTTTTACGGCCTGGCGTCGAAGTTTCAGGAACTCGATATCCACGCGCAGATGTCATATTATGGCTTCCACCCGGTCGATGTCGTCGTTGACGCCGACTACGTCATGAACATGGCGTTCGATCGGCGGAAGACCGCGAGCAAATCGCCGGTCAACAATATCGGCACAAATAATGCGTTCGTAGGCGGCGATACCGGCTGGACCCTTAAGCTCACGGTCGGGCGGCCCGAGTTGAAAACCGCATGGGACTGGAATGTCTCAGTCGCATACAAATATATCGAGTCCGATGCGGTCCTGGACGCGCTGACCGATTCGAAATTCCACCTCGGCGGCACCAACGCGCAGGGTTTTGTGCTGGGTGGCAATCTGGCCTTCGCCCGCGATCTGTGGATGTCGGCACGGTGGTACAGCACCAATGCGATTTCCGGCCCGCCCTATTCGGTGGATAGTATCATGATCGATCTGAACGCGAAGTTCTGAGCATGCGCGCCATACTTGCCGCCCTATGCCTGATCGCCTTCCTACCGCCGGCCCATGCCCAAAAGCCGGACGCGGGGGGCGGCACGGAAATCGACCAGCTCCGCCAGCAGAATGCCGCGCTGGCGGACGCATTGCGTCAGGCCCAGGCAGCGCTGCGGGAGGCGCAGCAAGGCGGCGCCAGCGCTAAGGACACCGGCGATAAACTCGCCGCGTGCCGCACGGCCAACGGCCAAATGCTGAAGGTCGGGCAAGAGGTCCTGCACCTCTATGAAGACCAGCACTTCCTCTCCATGGTGCTGCAAAGCTATGAGCCGCTGCTCGGCCGCAAGCGGGTGGAGTTGGAGACGCTGGTGCAGGATTACGACGACAAGCTGCGCGACGCCGCGTTCATCCCGGGGCAAGAGCCGCCGAAATGAAGCCCGATGGCGCGCGTGCCGCGGCGCTCCGCACCGCGCGGGCGCGCGCGAAATCAGGCCGGCTGGCGGAAGCCGAAGCCCTGTATCAGCAGTTGCTCGACACGCAACCGGATGACGCCGAGACCCTGCTGGCCTGGGGGGGCTTGCGCCGCGCCATGGGCGACAGCCAGTCGGCTTTCGCCATGCTCAGCCGTGCCATTGGCCTGGGCGCCGGCCTGCCATGCATGATCGAATTGGCCGCTCTCGCGCTTGATCTGCGTGATCTCGCTTCCGCCGGGGAGTGGGTGCGCCAGGCGCTGGCCACCGCCCCTCGTTCAGCCGAGGTGCATCGCCTGGTTGGACGTGTCGCGGAGCTGGCGGGTGACCCGGTCGCGGCCGTGGAGGCGTATCGTACTGCCATCAAGCTCGACCCGCGCGATGGGCAGGCGCGGCTCAACCTCGGCAATCTGCTGGCGAGCCAGGATCGCCGGGATGAAGCACTCGCGACCTACGCGGCCTTGCTGCGGCGGGAGCCGGACAACACCGCCCTGCTGATGGCGATGGGCCAGCTTTATGGCCGGATGTATCGCTACCGCGACGCGTTGGATTGTTTCGACCGTGCGGAGCGGTTGGGCGTCGATATCGCCTGGGTCCTGTCTGAAACCGCGATGGGCCTCGCGCATGTCTGCGACTGGTCGGCGGCGCGTGCCGGGACCAAGCGGCGGCTGGACGCGCGGTTGCGCCGCGATGCGCCCTGTCTGATCGATTCCTATGCCGTGCTTTGTCAGGACGACGACCCGGCCGCGCAACTCCGTTTAGGCAGGCGCATCAGTGCCGCGGTAGCGGCACATGTCGCCAGCATGCCGCGCCCGGCGTTGGTGCGCCGCACCGGGGAGGGGCGCATCCGTATCGGATACCTGTCCGCCGACTTCAATCAGCATGCCACCGCGCTGCTGATGACCGAGGCCTTCGCCAGGCAGGACAGGGACCGGTTCGAAATTATCGCGTACTCCCATAGCCGCGACGATGGTTCCGCCACGCGCCAACGCGTGGTTGCGGCCTTCGATCGGTTCGTCGAATTGGAACTGGAACCCGCACCCGAGTCGGCGCGGCGGATCGCCGCTGATGGCATTGATCTGCTGATCGATCTCAAAGGCTATACCGACAGCGCCCGCCCGGAGATCCCGGCACTCCGACCCGCGCCGGTGCAAGCCAGCCATCTGGGATATCCGGGCACGCTGGGCGCGCCCTGGATGGATTACGTGATCGCTGACGCGGTGGTACTGCCGTTCAGCGAGCAGCCGCACTGGTCGGAGCAGATCGTCCATCTCCCGCACAGCTATCAGCCCAATGATCGGTTGCGCCCCGTACCGCCGGATCAGGTCAGCCGCGCGGCGCATGGCTTGCCGGAAAGCGGCTTCGTGTTCGCCTGTTTCAACCACAACTACAAGATCACGCCCGACGTGTTCGCGGTCTGGATGAACCTGCTGCGCGCGGTGCCGGGGAGTATGTTGTGGCTCTACGGCGGCGGCCATCCGCTCGCGCCCGGCAATCTGAGGGAGGCCGCGCGCGCTGCTGGTGTTGATCCCAGCCGCCTCATCTTCGCCGAACCGGCCACGCTGGAGGCGCATATCGCCAGGCACCGCTGCGCCGATCTGTTTCTGGATACAGCGCCCTATGGGGCCCATACGACCTGCGCGGACTCGTTGTGGGCTGGCTTGCCGGTGCTGACATGCCAAGGGCGCGGTTTTGCTTCCCGGGTCGCGGCCAGCCTGCTGCACGCGGTGGGGCTGCCGGAGTTGGTGACCCGATCCTATGACGATTACACCGCGCTGGCGCTTGCACTGGCCCGGGAGCCGGAGCGCCTGGCACCGTTCCGGGCTCGGTTGGAGGCGGCGCGGGAGAGTGCCCCGTTGTTCGACGCCACCCTGTTCGCGCGTGGCCTGGATGAAGCTTGCGGGACGATGGTGGAGCGGCATCGCTCGGGCCAGCGGCCACGGGCTTTCGCGATCGTTCAGGATGGCGGCCGGTTGGTCCACCAGCCGGCGTAGCCGTCCGGTAAAGCCAGGGGGCCGGCTGGCGGGACGCGGGTCAGGTTGGTGTAATCAAGGCAGCGCACCATGTACCAGACGTTCTGTGCCCCATTGCGCGGATCGCGCGCGATCTGACTGAACGTGGCATCAGCTGCGACCGGGCCCATTTCCAGTCCGGGGGCAATCCGGGGCGGAAGCGTTGGGGGCGTGCTGCAGGCATGTTCAGACATCAACTGGCGGGACAGTGCCGCGGAAGTATCCGCGCCGCCGATCCAGTCAGCGCGGGCCCATTTCTCCCATCGGGTAAAACCAAACGCCTGCGTCCAATATGTGCGCTCCATCTGCTGTGCTGTGCCCGGAGAGACTCCGGCCGGGTCGCTCAGGCTGTAATGATCTGAGATCAGCGAAACCAGCGCCTTGCCGCTGGTATATGCCACGCTGTCCATGACCCAGGTGGTCAGGTATCGTTGCCCACCACTCGGACAACGGCCGAACAGGCTTGTCGGCTGGCCGCGGGAGATCGTACCCTCCAGCATGATGTAGCCGGGCTGGCGAAGCGGCGGCAGCGTGGCGGGCCGATGACCCAGCCGCGGGCAAAGCGTGAAGCGTCAGTGCTGTCCTGGGAGCAAAGAGGCCGGGAGTCGAAGCTATAGGCTCCATTGGCGGTGATATCGCCAAGGATATAGCCAAATTTCTCATCGAACCATTGAACGGAGGCGGCTTCCAAGGAAGGGGCCGCCCGGGCCGCGCATCCGGACCGTTCTGTATGCCAATCGTAACTGACAATACGGGAAACGCCCGCCATGACGAAAGGGACGTTATCGCGGGATATAATGCCCAACCGGGCCGGGCAGGGGCTGCCGATGACCGCGAAGTTATTCAACTGGTAGGGGGGTAGTTCGCCGGCCCGTATCTTGCGGGGGCGGATGCAGGCGGTATCGCCGGGAATAACGCCGGCCAGGGGCCGATCATCGGGGCTGGCGCAGACTGTCATTACCATGAAATCGGCGATTGTGGCCGCTTGCGCGGCCTTGGCGGTGGTGGCCAGCAACAGGCAGGCGATTGATCCCGCAAGCAGAGAGCGCATGACAGATCCTTGTGTCCGTGGCGCCATCTCGCGAAAGCGATGAAGCGCACGGCCGGTCACGAAGGATGGGCACCGGTGGAAGCGTTTGGCCGTGGCCAGGGAACAAAGACAGGAAATGCTTAATGAAATATTAACGTAACATACGACTGTGGCGGATTTGTTTTCACGAACGCGCGATGAGCGCATAATTGGCCGCGGTGCAACCACCGGGCAATGTGACCGCCTGAGGGTGCGGACCGATGGCCGCCAGCTCATACGCGTCTGGCGTGGCATGCGCGAATTGGGTGTCGGTCAAAGGCGTTTTGCGCTATGATCATCCCTGCGAAGGAGCAACGGATTGATGCGTGCAGATTGGCCCGTGGCGTTGGGATTGCCGGTGTTGACAGGCGTTTGGCTATGGGTAGCGCCGGTCGCGGCCCAACCAGCCAGCCCCGATCCCTGCGTCGATGTGCGGATCGGCAGCGAGCAATCCTATGCCTGCCTCAATCGTCAATTGCAGCAGGCGATGCCGCGGCAGCGCTTTTCCTCCGGGGACGCGCCTATCAGCGCGGCTTCGCCCGGCCTGGCAACGGGGACATTCAATTCGGCCGCGACGCAGGAGCAGTTGGGTAGCAATTTCGGCGTTTCAGCCCGGCCGCAACGACCGCTGGCGCCGGCTTTCCCTGCGCCGCTGATCCCCCACTAATGCCGGTGCCCGGTCGTTCAGCTCTCGGCGGTGTCGTCGTGCGCCAGGGCCTTGGTGATCATACGCCGCATGATTTCCTGCGGGGTGATCATCGATCGTTCGGTGCGCCCAACCGCGTAAGCCCGTTCCCGAAGAGCATTGATCTGACTCGAAGGGAGCCGCAGGCTGACCTGCACGGTGGGGTCGGTCTCACTCTTGGCGCGTCCCGCACGGCGGTTGCGCGCGCCCTCGGCCGAGGATTCCCCGACGCGGGTTTCGCTCATTTCCGCCACCATGAACGGCTGATCGACTGTATCCAAGCTCGTCACCCCGACAGCGGCCCTGCCATCCTTGAAAATTGGAAGTATCGCTGGCCTTACCGCGTGACTAAATAGTGGCGGGTATGAAGACAAGTGAAACAACGCTACAGATAGGTTAAATACCTGATGCAATTCTATGACAGTTTGATGTGCGGGCCTGCGGAGTCGTGACATCCCTTACGGAAATGGCGCGACAGAGCGGTCTGGTGCCGCTTGTGGTTGCACATGCGAGTCCGGACAGGCCGTTGACTGAGGCGCTTGGCCCGATCGTGGTGTCGTTGCTGGCCGGTCTGCCGATCATGCCGATGCCGGCGGGTTCGGAGCGGCCCCGGATGACGGCATCCGGTTCCGTCGCCCATCTTTTGCAGGGTGAAGGGGCCGTTGTGTGGGGCAGCGGCTGCGCCCCAGGGACGGTGCGGGCGACGGAGGCGAAAATTGCCGCCACGCGGGGGCCGTTCTCCCGCCGTTGGCTGGACGGGACCGTGGGGTCCGTCTACGGCGATCCAGCCTGGCTCTTTCCGGCCTTTCATCGCGCGCGCCCGCCCAAGCGGTGGGAGCTTGGTATCGTCGTGGATAGCAGCGCAGGTTGCGACGCCGTGCCGGCAGATGCGGGTATCAGGGTGATTGTTGCGCGCGTCGCGGTGGACGGAGAGACGCCCAAGGCGGTCCTGGATGAGATCCTGTCCTGCCGGCGGGTCCTTACCACATGCGTTTCAGGGGCGATCGTCGCGGAGGCCTTCGGCATTCCGTGCCTCGCGTTGGTCCCGGATGGCGGCGCCCCGGCGGTTCGTCGCCTGCTGATCGATCCCGACGGTGCGCTGGGGCCGGAACTGGCCGACCTCTATGCTGGTTTGCGGCTGGCGACGCTGCCGGTGTTCGGTCACGCTGGCGTCGCCGCGATCGATTGGGACGCGGCGATCCGTGCCATTGACCGCACCTGGACGCCGGCCTGGATGCGCGAAGAGGATCTGGTGTCGTGCTTTCCGCTGGACCCGGATCCGGTCGCGGTCGCCGATGACAGTGATGCGTTTGCGCATCCGCTCGTTTGTGCCGCCGCACCGGCGAGTCCCGTGCGCCCCGCGGTCACCCGGCGCCCTGGCCGGCCAGAGGCGGTATCATTGCAAGATTGGGTCGATGCCAATGGCGCCGTCCCCCTCGGCTGGGCCGCGACAGGGGAGGCGACGCCCTTTCCCAATCTTGGGGACGCCCTGAGTGCGACAGTCACGGCGGCCATTGCCGGGCTGCCCATCGTCCGGCGTAATTTCGATGACAAAGGGGAGCGTCTGGTTGCTGTTGGGACGATCGGCCACGCCCAGCGCAACGGCATCGCGCATCTCTGGGGTACCGGCCTGGATGCCACCAGAAATGCGTTCAACCCGTCTTTGGGCCGTTTCGCAGTCCCGCCCGACACCACCCTGGTCGTGCACGCCATGCGGGGCCGGAACAGCGCCGCCCGATTGCGGCAGGCTGGCGTGCCGGCGCCAGAGGTTCACGGTGACCCCGTTTGGTTCATGCCAAAGCTCATAGGGCACCGCCCAGTCGAGCCGCGCTATGAGCTCGGGATCGTGCTACACATCACCGAACTGACAGCGGCAACCCCGGCGGCGGGCCCTTTGCCCGACTACCGGCGCTACCATATCCCGCCATCACTCGCCGGGGTGGTGAAGATCATCAACACTTATACCGAAAACGATACCGAAAGCCTCCTGGCCCGGGTCGACGAGATCCGCGCCTGCCGCCGCATCGCCTCGACCAGTTTTCATGGCCTTGTTATTCCCGAAACGTTCGGAATTCCTAATATATGGTTCAGCACTCATCCGGGGGAGGGCATGATGCTCGACGTCGGGGATGAGGAAGCGAAGCTGGATCACCGGCTGCGGGATTGGTACAGCGGCACGTCCCGGCAACGAGTCGCTGCCTATGGCAGCCAACGCCATCTGCCAACCCGCTGGGATCGGCTGATTCGCGCCATCGATACAATGTGGGAGCCGTTGCAGGTGGACGGGGCGGCCTTATTCGACGCCTTCCCCATTCGTCCAGGGGTCCGATACGAAGATGCCGCCTGGCCGCTCGATCCGGCTTTCACCGAATCGATGCGGTATTAGAGCGTGATCGTTTGAGGTGGAATCACCCGAAAACGTGAATCACGCGACAAAACAAAGAGTCAGACCATGATCGAACACGTACGTTGATCCAACCTCAAACGATCCTGGTCTAAGCAACGCGCTGTATCAGGGCGCCCAGAGCGCCTGATACAGCGACGGAATCGCCGGCAAGGCCTGACCCGTCACGCTGCGGTCGACGTTCGTATAGTCGGCACACAGGGTCATGTACCAAGTGTAGGTTGTGCCGCCGCTGATGACTTTCTGGTAGATCCCGTTCACGGAACTCAACACCACGCCACCTGAGGTATGGGAATCCAGCGGATTGGTCACGATCGGGTAGGGCGTGCCAGCGGCGCCACCGACCTGGGCGCAGGTGGTGTGCGCGAGCAGCTGCTGCGACACGGTCTTGGGATTCTGGCCGTTGAACAGCGAGTCCGAACGGGTCCATTTCTCCCACCGGCTGAGGCCGAATTCGCGGGTCCAATAGGTGCGCTCGAACGCCTGGGCATTGCCCGGCCCGGCATTGTTGGCGGCGGCCTGGGTGTAATGCGATGCGATCATCGCGACCATGCTACGGCCCGAGTAAAACATATACCAATCCGGCCGCCAGATATGGAACGACGAGACATACGGCGTGCTGCAGAAGTTGGAACCGGCCTGCAGCACGGCGATGGCGCCGGGATCGATAATCTGGAGTTGGCTCACCGCGAACTGGATGGGGCCAGGCAGGCTCGCCGAAACCGGGCTTTGTCCGACGATCCAGGAGTTCGCGAACCGGGCGGATGAAAACGGGGTCGCGGTCTTGCAGATCGGCGTCGACGGCAGGCCGCCGGTCGTCGCCCCATTGGCGAAATATTGGTAGGCGTCGTTGAAGGTGACACCGTTCGCTCCGGCGCTGCCCATAATGAAGCCGTAATTGCTGGTCGCACTGGTATCCTGTACCGAAACGTTCAGCAGGCCCGGATTAGCCCCGATCGTCTGTGCCGAGGCGCACTGGTTGGTGGTATTGGATAGCGACAGGGTCGTTCGATGGGTGACGCTGTTGATGGTGACCGGCACATTGTAGCGCACGATCTCCCCGAAGCCGGCGCCGCAATTGGGGTTGGCGGCCGCCACGAAATTCGCCGCGAAATTACGCAGGGTATATGGTGGTGTTTCACCAGCGACGATCTGGCGTGAATAAGGGCAGTTCAGATCGCCTGGCACCACACCTTGCAAAACCGCCGAGGCGGGATCGGACGTCGTGGTACAAACGCGCATGGTCATGTAATCAGCCATGGTACCGCCGTACTGTGCATGTGCGGTACCAATAACGCCAGGAAACAGCGATGCGACGGCTAAACCAATAATATAACGGAACATTATTATGCCCTATGTCTCGGGAGAAAACGCTTACTCTCGCCATCAAAATCCGTCGTGGTCGTCTATGTGAAATTTCCATTACACCGCCCCGCGAGGTCGCGGCGGTAACAACACTCTGGCATGCCCCTGCCACGGGCTAAACTCTTCGTCCAACTCTCGACCTGGCTTAAGGTGATCGCATGGCAACCTTCACATGGCTCAATGGCGCATCCGGCAGCTGGACCGATCCAGCCGAGTGGGGCGGTACTAGCCTGCCAGCCGGTCTGGATGCGGCGATCATCAACGCCGGCACGGTCACGCTCGACGTCACCGCGACCGTCGGTCAGCTCAGCCAGGTTGGTTCGGGCAGCACGCTCCAGGGTATCGGCCAGTTGAACGTCCTCAACGGCGGCACGTTCATCGGTACCGTGGTGGAATCCGGCATTGGGTCGACGCAGTTGTCCGGTCAATCGGTGGTTCGGGCGGCAAACGGGCCAGCCAGCCCGGGTGTACTCTACCTCGATGGCGGGCGGTCTCTGGTCAATAATGGGTCTCTGTCACTCGATGGCGGCACCATCGCGCTGGGTCTTTTGCCGGGCGGTACCGCCCTGGGCGGCGGCTCGCTGGTCAACAATGCGGGCGGCACGATTACAATCGACGGCAGCGGCGTGGTCATTGCGACCGGCACCGGTGACACCGGCGTCGTCAATACCGGCCTGTTGTTAAAGCGGGGCATGGACAACGCCATCATTCAGGCCTCGTTCTCGGACGCGGGAATGCTGCATGTGCAGGCCGGCACGCTGACGCTCGCGGGCGGCGGCTATGCCTCAGGCTCCGGGGTCACCGTCGATGCCGGCGCGGTGCTGGAACTGTCCGGGGGCACGTTTGCCATTCCGCATGGGGCCTTCGCGCCCGCGGGTACCCTGCTAATCGATGGCGCCGCGGTCGATTTCACGGGTGCGTCATACGGTGATCTGAGCGGATCGCTGATCGTCAGTGCGGGATCAGCCCGCCTTGGGCTGCGTTCAACCAGTGTTGCCTCGCTCGCGCAGACGGCCAGCGGGGCCTCCACCAGCCTGATCACCGCACCGTCCGCGATCGTGGTTTTGACGGAATTCGATGTCACCGGGACGGCGGTGCAGACCGGGTCCAGCGTCACCCGGCTTTTCGGCCAGTCCTATTTGGGCGCGGCGGCGTCCGGGGCAACATCCCTGAACCTCGATAACAAGCGCAAGATGATCAATTACGGTACGATGACCATCGCCAGCGGTGGAATCGTGCTGGGGGCTAATCCGATCGGCAGCAGCGTCGGCGGCGCGACCTTCGTCAACGCCAATGTCGGCAAAGTGATCATCCAGTCGTCGGGCGATGTGATCGCCGCAGGAAGCGGCACCCTGGCTCTGACCAATAGCGGCACGATTGAGGTCGCGACCACCGGCGTCGCCACAATTGGGGTCAATCTCGTCAGCCACGGTACAGTGAACGTCCAATCGGGCACGCTCAACCTGGCCGCGGGCGGTATCGCGCTGGCGCGGAATTTGAAAGTCGATGCGGCTGGCACGCTCGCGGTATCCGGCGGCACGCTGGCACTGAGCCTCGGGACAGTGGCCCTCGACGGCGGATTGAGCTTGTCCGGTGGCGTGATCGACGCGACCCATACCCGTCAAATCGCTATCGGCGGGACAACGAGCCTGTCAGGTGGCACGCTGATCGCCGGGGCGCGACCAGCAACCTTCGGCGCGCTGGCGATCAGCGGCGGCACGATCAGCAGCACGGCGATGGTAACGGCCAGCATGGGCGCGACCTTCACCGGCACCTCGGTTGAGGTCGGGCGTGGCACGACCAAACTGGACGATACCAGCACCTTGAACGCGACCGGTAGCGGCGCCGGCATCTATCTGGACGGCCGCCGGATTCTGCAAAATAACAGCACGCTGGTCATTACCAGTGGGACAATCCATCTGGGCGCCGAACCAACCGGCACCGCGATCGGGGACGGGTATATCGCCAATATCGGCACCATGGATATCCAAACCGATGGCACCGTCATCGCAGGCGGCGCAGGCAGCGCGATCGTGACCAATTACGGCCTGTTCGAAAAAACCGCGGGCAGCGGCACGGCTGAAGTGCACGCGACCTTTGTCAACAACGGCTCCGTGGCTGTCCAATCCGGCACGCTGCTGTTCTCCGCCTCCGCCTCCGGTGGCGATTACACCGTCGATTCCGGCACCGTCCTGCAATTCTCCGGCCGGGTCGGCAGCGGTACCATGACTTTTATCGGGAGTAACGCGACGATCCTGGCCAGCGCCGCAACCCCGTTTGGAGGCACCGTCGCCGGGCTCGGCAGTGGCAACAAGGTCGATCTCGCCGCCTTCGCCTGGGATGCCTCCGCGACCGCCAGCTTCGCAGCCGGTGTGCTGACCGTCACCGATACCGCCGGTAGCACGCATCTGAACCTCGCCGGCAGCTATGGCAGCTACAGTTTTGCCCTCAGCTCCGATGGACACGGCGGATTGCTTATCGGCTGATCCATGCCGCCGCTAACGGCCGTTCAGGCGGCGCGGGCCGCGTTCGCCGCGGGCGAACTAAACATCGCGGAAGCCGGCGCCAAAGCCGTACTGGCGCGGGTGGGTGAGCACATGGAAGCGCTCGCGCTGCTCGCCCGCATCGCGCATAGGACCGGGCGGTCCCGACAGGTGGCTGCCTTGCTCACACGCGCCAGAACGGCCCGCCATCGGGATGCCGAGGGGTTCCTGATGTTCGGTCTGGCATTGCGTGATCTCGGCGCGTTTTCGGACGCCCGTGTGGCGTTGGACCAGGCCCTCAGGTTGGGGCCGCGCGCGCCGGAAGCGCTGGTCACCCTTGGCCAGGCGCTGCGTGACCTCGGGCAATGGCAAAGTGCGGAGGCCGCGCTCACCGCCGCGCTGGCGCTGAATCCGGAAAACAACCTCGCCAGGTTCAATCTTGGCGCGGTGCGTCTGACCCTCGGGCACTTGCGGGAGGGCTGGCCCGATCTGATCGCCGGCGGTGCTGCCATCCAGACGCCGGTCCGTCTGCCTGGCCCGGAATGGCGCGGCGAAACACTTGATGGCGGCACGGTCCTGCTGCACGCGGATGGGGGACTCGGCGACGCGATCATGTACGCCCGCTATGTGCCGCTGGTTGCCGAACGCGCGCGGGTCGTAATCGCCGGTCCGCCCACGCTGCAACGCCTGTTCGCGACCCTTCCCGGTCTGGCCGGATTTTGCGGCGACCTGCCGCTGCCGCCCTACGACCGGCACCGCGCGCTCGGAGACTTGCCATTGCTGTTCGACACCGCACTGGGGTCGATCCCGGCCGCGGTTCCCTATCTGACGGCCGATCCGGCGGCGGCCGCGCGGTGGCGGGTGCGGATGGCGGGCCTGCCCGGTCTTCGGGTTGGGCTCGTGTGGTCGGGCAATCCTTCCTACCCCGGTGATCGGGAGCGCTCGGTCCCGCCCGCGGCCCTGGCACCGATTCTTGCGATTCCCGGCGTGAGTTTTGTGTCCCTGCAGTTTGGTCCGGTGGAGGCGCCCGCAGGCGTGCGGCAGTGGATGACGGAGGTGCGCGACCTCGCGGACACCGCGGCCTTGATCGCCGCACTGGATCTGACAATTACCGTGGACACCGCGGTGGTCCATCTCGCGGGTGCCTTGGGCTGCCCGGTCTGGCTGCTCAACCGGCTGAACACCGATTGGCGCTGGCTGTTGGGGCGCGATGACAGTCCTTGGTACTCGGGTCTGCGCCAGTTCCGGCAGACCGAACCCGGGGATTGGTCAGGGCCGGTGGCCTTGGCGGCGGCGGCGCTGGCCGAACGCGCCCGGGGCGCGGGGGCATAAGAGTGGGCGCCGGAAATATTGGCCTAATCATGTAGGTAATTCCGTCATGCCGACGTAGGTCGGCATCCACGCCTTCACCGGCCAGGCCAAAAGAAAGGCGTGGATGCCGATCTTCATCGGCATGACGGGAGAGTCACGCAGAGCGCTCAGTGGTAACGGGGCCTGGCGCAACCCCCTATCACGGATTGCAGATTGCATCCGCCGCGGTCGCATTGCCGTTCGGCCCGGCGGAGCACAGGTCGTAATCATGCCCGGTGCGGCTCGACGGGTTGCGGTATGTGTAGGGATGGTTCCACGGGTCCACCGGCTCCACCCCCTTGATATAAGGGCCATTCCAGGCGCTCACCCCCGTCGGCTTCTCAACCAGCGCCTTCAGCCCCTGGTCGGCGCTGGGGTAACTGCCGATATCCAGCTTGTACATGTCCAGCACCGCGCCAATGCGCTCGATTGACTGCTTGGCGACGGAGACCCGGGCACCGCCGAGCTGGCGCAACGCCGCTGGCGCGACCAGGCCGATAAGCAGGCCCAGGATGACGATGACGACGAGCAGTTCCAACAGCGTGAAGCCGCGCTCATCGCGCTCGCGGGGGGTGGTCATGGCAATGGCGCTCTCGAGGTTACAGGCGGCGGCAGGGATACCAGCCCCGGCCGGACGCGCAAGTTGCCGTTGCGAGACACGCCCGGGGGGCGCCGCTCACATGCGGCCCGCCGCCGCCAATGCCAACCCCTCTGGCTTCACAAGCCGGTGAATGTCCCGACCCCCGCCGCGCCCGCGCCTTGGCACAGCGAGGGATTGTTGATGTCCAGATTGTAGCCATTGGCGTTCTTGGTGAAGCTTTTCAGGATAACCGATTGGTAGCCAGAGGGTGCGGCGGTGAAGCCTTCCAGCGTCAAATTGGTCTTGTTCCCGGCGCTGTACAGCTGGACCAGGAAGGCTTTCAGCTCCGCCGCAACGGTCGGATTGGCATAGCATTGCGCGAAGATCAGCGTGGTGTAGCCGACAATGGGGTAACCAAGCAGCGGATCGCCGACGCGTGGGATCCAGAAATCCGGGCTGACCGCCTGCGCCAGGGTCGAAGGCACGCTCGGGTTCGTATCCCCGGAGGTCAGATTGGGGTTCTTCAGTGCCAATGTGGTGCCGCCGACACTCGGCGGGTAGGTCTTGCCCTGATGGCTGTTATAGAGCTTCGCCGTCTTGATGTTCAGAAACGCCGAAGCGGCGTCCGCGGTCCAGCCATTGATCGGGCCGATTGAGTTGGGCACCGAGCGGGGTGCGACCGACGTATAGTCCGGCGTCAGATAGGTGATCGCGTTCGATTGCAGCAGCAATTTGGCGGCGACCGAGGCGCTGCCGGCCAGGCCCGTGAAATGGGAGCCGATCTGGCTCGATCCCCCGGGGATCGTGTGGCTGGTTGGCCCGATGATGGGGCCGAAAAACAAATCCGCGAAATATTTGGTCGGAAAGAACCGGATCCCCGACGCCGTATTCGACGGGTTGCAAACCCGCGACAGGTGTTGCGTCAGCAAAAAGGTCGTTCCGGATGCGTCGACCCGGTAAACGACCGAAATCTGCCCGTTCAAGGCCGGCGGATGGAATGACCCGGGAATGCCCTCGGTCTGCGACCAGTTGGTCAATCGGCCCGAGAATATGCCGCATAAATCGTTGTCGTTCAGCGTCACCGCCTTGGAATAGAGAATGGTATGCGCCAGCGTCACCGGCGTCCCAAAAGCCGGCAGCTGAATGATCGGCCCGCCAATGGATTGACCGCCCCCGGCGATCGTCGCCGCGCCGGTTGTGTAGCCCGCGGTCACGCAATCGGTGGAGCTGGAACCCTGCTGCCAGCAGGCGATCTGGGTCGCCGATAAATAAGCGTCGGAGGCGCCGAAATGCACCGGGCCCGCGGCGACGGCATGCAGCGTGGCGTCCTGCGAGAGGAACGCGGCCTGCCCTGTGCCGGACCCATCAGCGGCGTACAGGACAACGCCAGTCTGCGCGGCGTTCTGCGTGGCGGTGTTGAACCAGAAATTGGTCGTGGTACCGATCGCATCGAAAGTACGGACGTATTCGTTCATGGCCAGGGTCGAACCACCGCCCACGATCGTGGTCGTGATGGTCTGCGCCGCCGCCGGCCGTGCCGCGGGCAGCGCCATGATCCCGGCCATGATGGTTGCGCCGAGCAGGGACGAGCGTGGCATCAGTCAGTTCCTTGGTCGGCGCGCGCAAGCGCCTTTTATAGGGGTCGCATAAAAAAGACGGGCGGCCCCAAGGGACCGCCCGCTTCCGAAAGTATGGCCGATAGTCTGGCCAGTCAGGCTCAGAGACCGGCGAACGTGCCAACGCCCGAAGCGCCAGCAGCCTGGCAGATCGCGGTGTTGTTGATGTCGGTGTTGAAGCCGTTCACGTTCTTGGTGAAGCTCTTGATGATGGTGGACTGGAAGCCCGTCGGCGCGGCGGTGAAGCCTTCCAGGGTCAGGTTGGTCTTGTTGCCCGAACCATACAGCTGGGTCAGGAATGCCTTGATTTCCGTACCCGGGTTGTAAGCGGTCGTGGTCGTCACGCCACCGGCAACGGTGGTGTATTTCAGGTCAGCATAGCACTGCGAGAAGATCAGCGCGGTGTAGCCAACGATCGGGTAGCCGAGCAACGGATCGCCGACCTGCGGGATCCAATAGCTCGGGTCGGTCGCCTGCGCCAGGGTGGACGGCGCGGACGGGTTGGTGTCGTGGTTGACCAGGTTCGGGTTCTTCAGAGCCACCGAAGCGCCGCCCGGGTTCGGGGCATAAGCCTTCGCCTGGTGCGAGTTGTAGACCTTCGCGGTCTTCAGGTTCAGGTAGGGCGAGGACGCATTCGGCGTCCAGGCATTGGCGGAGCCGGTCGAGTTCGGCACCGACTTCGGCGCGATCGAGGTGTAGTCAGGCGTCAGGTACGCGACGGTGTTGGTCTTCGTGATCAGCAGGTTGGCCACGCCGGTGCTGCCGCTGGCGCCGAAGAAGTTCCCGACGTTGGCGACGGTGGCGGACGGGTTGACGGTCTTGTTGGAGCCGGAGACGACGGCGCTGCCGAAGATGTCAGCGAAATACTTGGTCGTCGTGAAGGTGATGCCGCTCGCGGTGTTGGAGGTCGTGCAAACGCGCGACAGATGCTGCGTCAGCAGGAAGGAGCTGCCCGAGCCGTCGATGCGGTAGACAACGCCGATCGTGCCGTTCAGGGCCGCCGGGTGAACGGAGCCCGGGGTGTTTTCGGTCTGCGACCAGTTGGTCAGCTTGCCCGAGAAGATGCCGCAGAGATCGTTGTCATCCAGGGTCACAGCCTTGGAGTACAGGATCGTGTGCGCGATCGCGAGCGGGGTGCCGAAAGCCGGCAGCTGGATGATCGGGCCACCGACGGCCTGACCGCCACCAGCGACAGTCGCGAGGCCGGTCGTCAGGCCTTCCGCGGTGCAACCGGCGGTAACGCCCTGCCAGCAGGAGATCTGGTTGGCGCTGAGGAACGCGTCGGAGCCGCCGAAGTGCACGGCCTGACCGGCGGTGTAGCCATGAACAGTAGCGTCCTGGATCAGGAACGCCTTCTGGCCGGCGCCCGAGCCGTCACCGATGTAACGGACCTGGCCGATCTGGCCGGCGTGGGTGGTCTCGTTGACCCAGATATTGGTCGTGCCGGCGATGGCATCGATCGTGCGGATGTATTCGCTGGTAGCGAGCGAGGAGCCGCCGCCATTGATGTTGAACTGGGTGATCTGAGCCTGAGCCGGCGCCAGGGCGGTCAGCCCGATGATGCCAGCTGCCGCCGTCGTGGCGAGCAGGATGTTGCGGTTCATTAGTAAATTCCTTTTTGGTGGTGCGTCGAGCGGCGCATGCCCGGATGGACAGCGCCGCCTCCAACGCGGCGGTTAATATTCGTTCATCCGCTGTTTAGCGATGGGAAATTCGCTCGATTCCGATGACAAGTTTATGAAGGTATTTTTCGCCGGAAATAAATTCATGGTACTAAAAACCTTTGATAATAAAAAGGGTTTTTGCTGATTAGCGACAGGACGTGAATTCATGGTACCGCGGTACGAAATGGCTACTTACCAATTTTCTGATGTTGACATTCTGTGTTCAAGGCGTTGTTTTGAGCACTCTCCCGAGGTTAGAAATCATGTTACAATTCCAAGACAGACCGGACCGTATTCGGGTCGTGCGTGTCAACCACGAGGATGCCTCACTGCCGCCGCGCAGCACGGTCGGTGTTATCTTAAAGCGCGACCTCGCGGTGCCGGCCAAACTCGCCGCCGCGGCCACGCCTGGTGAACTGGCAGAAATCGAAGCCGTGGTCGCACATTACCGCCGGGCGGCAGCATTGGAACCGGAAGTGCGGGCGGCGAGCCTGCCGTCGCTGCTGCGGGAGGTCATGCAGTATTATCATGCGGTCGCCGATGGAACGGAGCGGACGCTGATCGCCGGTGCGATTCTCGATGCCGCGCGCGACATCCGCCGCGCTGAGCGCGGCGCGGTGCTGGGGTAAAGCAGGGCAACCCGGCGAATGGCGAAATAGCGCCGAAAAGATTAATACCCACCCCTAAAATGAATGACGCCCTGGCGCTTGTGACCCGTCATGCCGACCTGCGTCGGCATGACGGGGTTAGGGCACGGTCAGTGAGTCAAGGTTAACCCGATCTGGTATAATTTCGCTCTTTCTGGTCATCGCCGGCCCGATAATCCCTGGCCGCGGCCTTAATGCCAGGGCAAGTCGCGCAGGAAACGCGCAATCTCGAATCCCGGGCTCGCGGCCGCGGGATACCGGAACCAATATTCGTAAATCTGCCCCGTGGCGCTGCAGCAATACGCATGCACCTCCATCCGGATCGGTCGCATCTCGCCGCCGAACAGATCGTCGAATTCGAAGACGCCGACTTCCCCATGACGGAGCGCGCCATCGCGCACCAGCAGCGCGGCCCGGCGCTCCAGGGCGCGCGCGGCGGGGTAGAAGCGGTTGACGCGGGTGACGGCCCGATCCATGACCGCGGCGACAGCCTCCGGTGAGCCGGCGGACCGGTCGAGGATCGGCAGCAACGACAGCGATCGGGCCGGCCGGGCGCCGACGGTCACTGATAAGGCCAGATCATTCGAGACCAGGACGTAGCCGGCGGTCGAGCCGCTGCGCCCGGCCTCGGCTGTCAGCGCCTCCTGTTGCTCGAACCGGCCAATTTTTTGCGGGTAAACCGGCTCATCCCCGGCGGCCGCGGACAGAGGCAGGCCAAGCGCCAGAAGTCCGACCATGATGGTCGTGGAGATTACCCGCATCCCGGCGCGAAGATTGCCTCCAGCCATCTTATACCGGAAGTCCTTGATGTTGCCTCGCCGGCACCGGACCCATGCGTCATGCCGATCTCCGCCGGCATGACGGGTTACCACGGGCGGTTCGTCATTCATTCGGTCCCCCGGTACTAGAACGACCGGGCACTGATGGCGCCCTGCTCCACGGGCGTATAGGTGATACGCAGCAGGTCGAGCAGTTTCTGCCACTGTACGGATTCAGCATTGGCGACATATACAAGGTCCTTCTGCCGGACCGCCAGTTGCATCGCCATGAACAGCCCGGTCGGGGACTGCATGTTCAACTCATAGATCACCGGCACCGGCGCTTCCTCGGGTAGCGCAGCAGTGTGTCGATCCAGCTTGCCGGACAGATCCTCGCCCCGGCGGCGGGCCAGTTTGGCTTCGATCTCGGCGATCCGCTCAACGGTGGAGCGGCGCTCATAGCGGAACAGCATCAGGCCATGGCTGTCGGCGCGGCGGTCGTCGAGGCCGCCCGACTGGGCCAGCGCTTCGGCCAGCGTCAGCTTCGTCCGGGGCAGCGTCTGCTGCTGCGATTTGACGGTCGCGCCCAGAACGGTGAACTGGCGCGGGTCGAAATACACATGGATCTTGTCGCCCGGGCGCAGGTGGACGTTCAACAGCGGCGAGTCCAGCAGCGCGGTCTCAGACACAGTATGGACCCGCCCGGACCGCACGAGTTGCACCAATGTCTGTTCCGGCTGATCCGTGCCGCCGCCTGCCAGCGCGAGCGCGTCGAGTAGCGTCAGCCCATGCTCGTCCAATTGGAACAGACCCGGGGTTTTGACCCGGCCGGTGATGGTGAAGCGGTTCTCGTCGGTGTGCGTCACCTTCACCATCACCTGCGGTGTGACCACTTTCCCGGCCAGCGCCCCTTCGATCTGTCGCGCCACCTCAATTTCCGAGCGGCCCGAAACCCGCAAGGTGCCGGCGAAGGGTATGTTGATCTGGCCGTTTTGGTTGACCGAGGCTTCGGGCAAGGTCACGACCTTGGCCCCGGCTTCGTTGAACTGCGCGATGCCATTTTGTGGCATGGCAGTGAACAGCCCTCCCGACCCCGGTTCGACGATGGTCACCGAGAGCGTGTCGCCCGGGCCGATCCGCAGACCGCTGGCCGCGGCGTCGTCGATAAAGATGTCGGGCGGGAGGCCATCGCCGTCGGCGATCGCAGGCAATAACTCTGGCGCCAGCTTAACGATCCGGAACGGGAAGCGCTGCTGTAGCTCCGCCTCCTGGTGCACCTGGATCACGAGCGGCCCCGAGGAGGGCAGCGACGAGCAGGCGGCCAGCAGGAGCATCGGCAGGATGCGCGCGCCGATGCGCCAGATACCCCGGGTTTCCACGATCATGTCATAATCCAAACATTCACCAGCCCGGATCGGCCGGCAATCGGCGCACGAAAATCAAATATTCCCGCGTGCGTTCCGGGGGGCATACACCGGCTTCCAGCGACCTAAAAGTTTAACTTTCATTTCAACGTTTTCCCGCCCAATTCGCGGGCTTGGCAGAATATGACAGTGACAATTAGATGACACATTCCTCGGCACTCGAAACCCTCGTGCGGCGCACTGGCGCGGTTCCGCTCGGCTGGGCGGGTGCCACGGCGGCCTCCGCCTACGTGAATTTCGGCGATGCGCTCAGTCCGGTGATGGTAGCTTTGTGCACCGGCATGCCGATCGCGCGGGTGCCGTTTGGTTCGACCGCGCCGCGCATGGCCGCCGTCGGAACGATCGGGCATGGATTCGCCGGCGGCGTGGTTTGGTACTGGGGCACCGGCTCGTCGCTCTGGGTGAACCCCTTCGCGCCGGCCGAGCAGCGTGTTGCTTATACCCCGCCGCCGAATACCGAGGTCCATATCTGCGCCACCCGTGGCCCGATCTCGGCCCGTGTTCTGTCGGGCCAGGGTGTGATCGCGACGCCGGGCGTGTATGGCGATCCCGTCTGGCTGCTGCCCTGGTTCCACCACAAGCCGGTCGAACAGACGCATGAGCTTGGGGTGATCCTGCATTTGTCGGATCTGACCGACCGCTCCACCGATGTTCACTTCAATCCGCTGCATGAGCGCTATGTGATCCCGCCGGAGCTGGCCGGATCGGTGAAACTGATCAACACCGTCACACCGGTGTCGGTGCAGGCGCTGTTCGACAAGGTTGATGAGATCCGCGCCTGCAAGCGCATCGTCTCCACCAGCCTGCACGGGCTGGTGATTCCGGAATCCTACGGGATTCCCTGCCTCTATTTCGGCGTCCGCGGCGCCCCGGCGGGGCTGTCGCGCATCGCGCCGGAGCTGGACACGGGGTTGGACCCGCGCATTCTCGACCTCTACGCCGGGCTCGGGCAGGACACATTCGCGATGTACATGCAGCCGCGGCGCAAACGCACGGATTGGGAGGCGTTAATCCGCGCCATCGACTCCGCCTGGGCGCCCGCCGTTTTGGATGAGGAAGCGCTGCTGAACGCCCTTCCGGTAACACCCGCGCCCATCACCGTCCCGGACGGGGCGGATGTGTGGGATCTGGAGCTACTGCGCGGGATCACATTGGCGCATGGCACAGACGAAGTGATGGACAACGCAAAGCGCTACGCGATCACCGCGCGCGCAATCGCCCGAGGCGCTTAATGACAGACATCGCAATCCAGGCCCCGCCGGGCCTGCCCGGGCAATGGTTCGCGCAGGCGATCCGCCATCATCACGCCGGCCAGCTGGCCAATGCGACCGCCCTTTACCGCCAGGTGCTGACCGTGGCACCGGCCCATCCCGACACGCTCTATCTGGCGGGATTGGCGGAGCATCAGGCCGGCCGCAACGACATGGCCTTGCGCGCCATCGACGCGGCGATCCAGCAGGTGCCCAATCTGGCCCGCTACCATGAAGCCCGCGGCCATGCTCTGCGGGCGTTGGAGCGTTTCGACGATGCCCTTACGGCCTTCCGGCAGGCGATCCGCATCGATCCCGGCATGGCTGTCGCTCATTATAATATGGGATTGGTTCTGCAGTCCCTCGATCGCATGGACGAAGCCGCGGACGCCTATCGCGCCGCCCTGCGCCTCGACGCCACGATGATGATGGCGCACAACAATCTCGGGCTCACACTGCATAATGTCGGTCGCTTCGATGAGGCAGAGCAAAGCCTGCGGACAGCCCTGACCCTGAGCCCCAATACCGCCGAGGTCATGTACAACCTCGGCAGCCTGATGACCGATACGGGCCGTCTGGATGAGGCGCGGACCTGGCTGGAGGCCGCTTTGAAGCTGGCACCGGACAATTTCCTGTCCCGCATCGGGATGATGAACCTCAATCTCAAATGCGGGCAGCTGCGTGGCAACTGGCTCGACCAGGAAACGCGGTGGCAAGCCCTGGGTCCGGCCGCGCCGGACGGCGAATGGGGCTGGGACGGGCGCGGCCTGGACGACGGCACGCTGCTGGTTGTGCATGAGCAGGGTTTCGGCGACAGCCTGCAATTCTGCCGTTTCGCCAGCCTCGCTGCCCAGCGGGCGCGGGTGGTGCTGTCGGTGCCGCCGCAACTCGTGCGCCTGCTGTCGAGCCTGGAAGGCGTCGCCGCGGTGGTGTCCAACGAAGAGCCCGCGCCGGCCTATGAACATCGCACGCTGATGCTGAGCCTGCCGCATCCGCTCGCGATCGGGATGGAGGACCTGCCGGGCCCGATCCCCTATCTGCATGCCGATGCGGCGGACATCGCCCGCTGGCGGGATCGCGTGGCGCCGCTGCCGGGCCGCAAAGTCGGCCTGGTCTGGGCCGGCAATCCGCGCCTCGGCTTCGCGGCGGCGAACCGGCTGGATATCCGGCGGTCGATGCACCTCGCTCAGTTCGCCCCGCTGGGGACCGTCCCCGGCGTCAGCTTCGTGTCCCTGCAAAAGGGCGCCGGGGAGGCCGAGGCCGCCAACCCGCCGGAAGGCATGGCACTGCATGACTGGACCGCGGAGCTGCATGATTTCGCCGAGACCGCGGCGTTGATCTGCGCGCTTGATCTGGTCATTTGCGTCGATACCTCGGTGGCGCATCTGGCGGGGGCGCTTGGCCGCCCGGTCTGGATGCTGAACCGCTTCGACAGCGATTGGCGCTGGATGACCGAACGCAGTGACAGTCCCTGGTATCCAAGCATGCGCATGTTCCGCCAGCCGGCGCCAGGCGACTGGACCAGCGTCATCGCCGCGGTGCGGACCGCTCTGGAAGAAAGCTGATGCGCGCCCCGGCCGGGAGTGGCCTGTTCGCCGAAGCGATGGCGCTGTTCCAGGCCGGGGACGCGATGGCGGCGGCGCAACGCTGGCAGGCCATTCTGGCCGCGGATCCCAACCATGCCGACAGCCACTTCATGCTGGCGACGCTGGTGCTTCAGGCCGGCAACCCCGCTTCCGCGCTGGCCGGGCTCGAGACCGCGATCCGCCTGCGTCCGCGCAATGCCGCCTATCACGATACCAAAGGCGACGCGCTGGAGCAGTTGGGGCAACTGCCCGCAGCCATGGAGGCATGGCGGACCGCCATCCGCCTGGACCCCAGGTCGGTGCCGCCTTTGGTCAGCCTGGCCTCGGCCCTGACCGGCAGCAAGCGCGCCGAAGAAGCGCTGGTGCCCTTGCGCCGGGCGCTGTCGCTGGCCCCGGGTGATGTCGCAGCGCTCAATGCGTTGGGTCTGGCGCTGCTGACCCTGCGCCGGTTCGAGGAGGCGGAGACCGCCCTCCGCCAGGCGCTCAGCCGCGCGCCCGGACAACCGGAAGTCCTTGCCAATCTCGGCACCCTGCTGCGTGACACGCGGCGGCTGAGCGAATCAGAGGCCTGCCTTAGCCAGGCGCTCGCGCAAGCTCCGGGTTCGGCGAAGCTGCTCTATAATCTCGCCCTCACGCAGTGCGCGGCGGAGCATTATCCCGAGGCCGAGGCCACGCTGAAACAGGCCATTGCCCGAAATCCGGACTATGCCGAGGCGCATCACACGCTCGGCTCCCTCCTCATCGCGCATGAGCGTTTCGAGGAAGGCTGGGCGCATGGTGCGTGGCGTCACCGAATCGATCCCGCGATGGACCCCTTGCCGGGTCCGGCCTGGGACGGCAGTCCGTTGAACGGACGCCGATTGCTGATCCGCTCCGATGAGGGATTGGGCGATTTCATCAACTACTGCCGTTTCATCCCCGCGATCGCCCGGCAGGGGCATGTGATCGTTGTGGTCCAAACCGCGTTGATCCGGTTGACGCTTGGCCTGCCGGGGATCGCCCGGATCGTCCCCATCGGTGAGCCATTGCCGGCGTATGACGTGCATTGTTCGGTCGCCAGTCTTTGGTCCCTGTGCCGCGCCACGCCGGAGCGGCTCATGGGCCAAGGAGCTTATCTCGCCGCCGATACGGTGGATGTCGCGGCCTGGCGGGCGCGGGTGGCGCCGCTGCCAGGGCGCCGGGTAGGGTTGGTCTGGCAGGGCAACCCGATTCAGCGCGTCGATCCGATCCGGTCTATCCCGACAGCGGCTTTGGCACCTTTGCTCGCGGTGCCCGGAATCTCCCTCGTGTCATTGCAGAAAACCGGCGGTGCCGCGCTGCCATCGCATGACTGGGCGGCAGAGCTATTGGATCTCGCTGATACCGCGGCGCTGATCATGGCGCTCGATCTGGTGATCGCCGTGGACACGATGGTGGCGCATCTGGCCGGAGCGTTGGGGCGGCCGGTCTGGCTGCTCAATCGCGCCGATGGCATGACCGATCCGCGCTGGCTGCTCGGCCGTCCCGACAGTATTTGGTACGACAGCATGCGTATCGTGCGGCAGACCATACCGGGCGACTGGTCGGGGCCCATTATCCGGATCGCCGCGGCGCTACGCGACGGCGTTGAGCCATGAAGCGCCCTCCCCACAAACCGGCCCGGGCGCCGCAAGCGACCGCCGATCCCAGGGCATTGGAAGCCTTGGGCCTGTCGCGTAGGGCCGAGGGCCGTCTGGAGGACGCCGTCGCCGCCTATCAGGAATCGATCCGGCTGGATCCCGCAGCTTTTGGTCCACGCTTTAACCTCGGCAACGCCTTTCATGCGATGGCGCGTTTTGACGAGGCGGTGGCGAGCTACCGCCGCGCCCTCGCGGCCGACGCCGGTCAGGCCGGGGGCTGGAACAATCTCGGTGATGCGCTCTGGCACCTCGAACAGACCCAGGACGCTCTGTCCGCTTATCGCGCGGCCGTCCTGTTGCAGCCGGAGGTGGCGGAGTTCCAGTTCAACCTTGGCCGGGCGGCGTTTGAGTGCGAGGCCTGGGCTGAATCGGAGCGAGCCCTTACCACCGCGATCACGCTGCGTCCCGATTTCGGCGTTGCATACCTGTTCCTCGGCCGTGTGCACGAGCAGACCCAAGCCTGGCAGCCTGCGGCCGAGCACTACGCCACTGCCGTGCGGCTGTTGCCGGGCGATCCGGTGGCGCGCAACTGCCTTATCCCGATGCTGCAGCGATTCAGCCGGCTTGACGAAGCGGTCGTGCTGGCGCGGGAGGTGTTGGCCCTGCTGCCCGACTCTGCCGCCGCGCATGCCAACCTCGCGAGCTTGCTGCTCGATGCCGGCGCGTTAGCGGAAGCCGAGGTATTGCTGCGGCGGGCGCTCGACCTTGATGCCACGCTGCGCGGCATCCGTTATACCTTGTCAATGGTGCTGTTGACCGGCGGCCGCTGGCGCGAGGGCTTCACCGCCTATGACGGCCGCTGGTCCTCCATGGGCTTTCCCCGGCCGGTGCCGCCGCCTTATTGGGACGGTACCCCGGCCCCGGGCAAGACCATCCTGGTCCACGCGGAGCAGGGTTTCGGCGACCAAATTCAGTTCTGCCGCTTTCTGCCGCGCGCCGCCGCACGCTGCGCGCGCTTGCTGGTCCAGGCCACCGCGCCCATGCGGCGGTTGCTGGAGTCGATAGACGCGCCCTTCACGCTTTACGAAGGCACCTTGGCCGAGGCCCCGCCGGGCAGTTGGGATTTGGCCTGCGGGATGGGCGATCTGCCGTCACTGCTGGAGATGCCGGACGACGTCCCGCCCAATGCCCCCTACCTGCGCGCCGACCCGGAAGCGGTCACAGCCTGGCGCGCAAGGCTCGCCCCCTTACCGGGCCGGACCGTCGGCCTGGCCTGGGCGGGGAACCCGGACCAGCCGATGGACCATTTGCGGTCGCTGCCCTTCGCGGCTCTGGCGCCGCTGGCTGGGGTTGCCGGGGTCAGCTTTGTGTCATTGCAATTGGGCGGCGCTGATTGGACCCGTCCGCCGCCGGGGCAGCAGCCGACCTTGCAGCTGAGCGATTGGACTGACGAATTGGGCGATTTCGCGGATACGGCGGCGTTGATCGTGGCCTTGGACCTCGTCATCACCGTCGATACCGCGGTCGCACATCTGGCCGGTGCCCTGGGGCAGCCGGTCTGGTTGTTAAACCGGTCTGAGACCGACTGGCGCTGGATGCGAGACCGTTCGGACTCGATCTGGTATCCTTCGATGCGGATCTTCCGGCAGCCATCGCCGGGGCAATGGGAACCGGTTATCGCGGCCGTGACCGCGGCGCTGGTGTCCGGATCCGTGTAGCGCGGACACCTTGGTCAGCTTGCGATCTGCACCCTGGTTCCTTCATCCCAGTAGACACCGTGTTGGGCCACGGTCAGCACCAGTTCGACCGGGCCCTTGAAGCCGGAGAACAACTGCGTGGGCACCAGGGCGTCTCCATTGGTCCAGCGGAAATCATTGCCGCGCTCATAGTCATGGAAGCCTTGGTTCAGCCGGGCATCATTGGCTGGCAACAGCCTGAATCGCGTGCCCTGACGGACTGCGATGCTGCGCAGGGCGACGCCGAGTTCGCGCGGATCACGGGCCAGTCCGAGTTGTTGCGGCGATGCCGCGCGGGACAGGATGCGCACGCCTTTGTCCGTCGCCAGGAGTGGGAAGATGTACACCCCCTCGATGGCCGATACCGGACGGATATGGCGTCCGCTCGCCTGGACCCACAGATTGGGTTCGTCCGTTAAAGGCTGGACGGGACGCGGGCCGGCCATGTCCAACAGGCGCCGCCAGACCGCATCGACCACTGGGCCACCGGTCAGGACGGGGGCGCAGGCGGGTTTCGGCGGGTGATCCCAGCCGGTATTGGCATTGTGGAACAGCCAGCGATTGCCATCGTCACGGTAGCTTTCGGCCGGGGCGCCGTTGGCGATCAGGATGTCGTGCTGTTCCAGCTCCACATGATAAAGCGTCACTTCCTGTGCCCGGTCGTCCCAGACGATGGAGCGGTGGTTGATCAGGAACTCCGCCGGGATCAGGACATCGTCAATGTAAAGGCCGTGGGCCTTGGTGACGTTCAGGTCGTGGTGCGGGATGTTGTTGCCCAGCGCGCCGCGGCGGACGACGACCGGGGTCGCGGCGGTGCGGCGGCCTCGGGTCGCCATTATTGTTCCCTTACCGATCCAAACGATGGGTTCGGATTTGCCGGCGGCGGTGAGGACGTGCTGGCCGACCTGGAGGTCCTCGACCCGGGTTTCGCCGTCGGGCGTGGCGATGCGGGTACCGGTCAGGAAGCACAGGTCGGTGGTGACGTAGATGGGGCCGCCTTGGAACGTGCCCACCACGGTAGAACCATTGGATACGATATTTTGCTGATTTCCGGGGAGGGCGTAATAACCGGCCGACAACGTGAAGTGCGATGCCAGCTGCGCATTGGTCAGAGTAGTTGGCAGGCCGTCCAGCTTGATCTTCGCGAAGATATTTTTGCCATCGTTGACCTGCAGGATCGAGCCGTTCATGCTGATCGTCGGGATTGTTGTTCCCGATACGTGGCCGTTGAAATTGATGGTATCGCCGACCTGGAAATTGGCAATGTGCGACGTGAAACCGTCATGGAAGACGGTTGTACCGGCGGTGATGACGTTCAGGCCGTATTCGAGGGTGCCCGTGCTCTCTATGTCGATTTCGTTGTGATTGCCATCGCCAAAATAAATAACCCCGATCGGCGAAGCGCTTACCGTGCCAATACTGCCGATGTCGAGCGTGCTGCCGTTCGACAACTTGATGGTGCCGGAATTCTTCAGCATGTAGGTCGTCGTGCCACCGTTTGTGGTCACGGTGGACATCTGGACGAGACCGGCGCCCTGGATATTGATCGTGCCGGTGTTAATCAGCGTGGTCAGGTCAATAATACCGTTAAAGTCCTGGGCACCGACCGTTCCGAGGGTGATCGTGCCGGAGTTTGTCAGCGACAGAAACCTGTCAGTGCTGCCGGGAACGGTACTCAGCAGCAAGCCGTCGAGCGAGGTCCCATTGTTGATCGTTAGGTTCTTGGTGTTGTTTATGCTGCCCGCGTTCAGGCCGCCGTAGCCACTGCCGTCGCCCGAGACAGTCAAATTGCCATTGTTAACGAAGGTCGTAGCGCTGTCCGGCAACTCCAGCGTGAGCGCACCCAGTACCGAGAAATTGGCGCCGGTCGTCGCATTTGTTATAGAAGAAAGAAACGCAATTGTGTCGGCATTGCCAGTCCCAAGGGCGGCTTCGTCCAGAACGACATTGCCCTGGTTCAGCAGCAGCCCCCCCTGGCTGGCGACCGTGAAGGTCTGACTCACGGCCTCGGCTATCGGGGCGGCCCCAAGTGCGAGCGTGCCAGCTTGCACCGTCAGCGTGCCGGAGAGCTTGTTTAACGAATACTCATTGACCGCAACCGTCGACCCGTTCTGGTTGACCGCGGACGTACTGCCCGGTGTGAGGGCCAGTGTGGCATGCGTATCGTTGAGTACGACCTTGCCGAAATTTACATCCGTTGCAGTGATCGTGTAGGCGCCCGCCCCGGCGATGGCATTGATCACCGCGACGTCGAGCGCGCCTGGAAAGATCGTGCCGTTGCTGCCCGTCCAATCCGCACCATTGGTCCAGACGTCGCCGCTGGCATTGTTCCAGGTGAAAGTCGCCATAAAAATCTCTACTGCCTGAACTCTGGGCCCGCGCACGGCCAGCATTAACGGCCCGGTTGTGTTCAGTCAGAGGATGTTCGGCTAGCAGAGATACATGTCAGATCAGTGAACTATTTATGTCGAATGGATTGGCTGACGAACCGATAGCCGCCCGCGGGGCTGCGCGGGCGGTATCGTGCGGTTACCCGTCGTGGGTTAATCCCGCTTGTAGCGGTAGTGGAACCGCTCCCCATCCGCGGTCACCAACCCGGCCGTCGGCGCCGGGAAATGGATGGGCATCAACAGCGTGCCGGTATCCGCGACCGAGGACAGGAAGGACCGCCGCGAGGCAATGGCCTGCGCCGGGTCCCAGTCCACGCCCGGGCACCAGCTCGGCTCCCGGCACTGAATCGCGTGGTGCATCATGTCGCCGGTCACGATGGCTTTCTGGCCGCGGGAGTGGATGTTCACGCAGCAGTGATGCGGCGAATGCCCCGGCGTGGGCGTCAGCGTGACGATGTCGTCCAGCGCGTAATCATCGTCCACCAACAGCGCCTGTCCCGCTTCCACGATCGGTAGGCAGTTGTCGCGGAACACCGTGCCGGGCGGGTTGTTGCCCTTGGCATGCTCGGCTTCCCAGGCGGCGTATTCGCGCTTGTGGAACACGTATTTGGCGTTGGGGAAGGTGGGCACCCAACGCCCGTCGCGCAGCGTGGTGTTCCAGCCGGTGTGGTCGATATGCAGATGGGTGCAGAAGACGTAGTCGATGCTCTCATAGCTGACGCCGAGGGCGAACAGCTCTTTGCGCCACCGCTCCTTGCCCGGGAAATCGAACGGGGCGGGATGGCCCTTGTCTTCTCCGGTGCAGGTATCGACCAGGATGGTGTGATGCGGCGTGCGCACCACGAAAGTCTGGTAGGTGACGACCATCATACCAAGGACGGGATCGAACACTTCCGGTTCCATGGACGGGAGGTGGGTATTCCACACCGCCGCGTCATACATCGGGAAGAACTGCTCCGGCCGCCGCCAGGGGCCTTCGCGTTCGATGACGGCGTCGATGGTGGCGTCGCCGATTTTGATCTGTCGCATGCTGTGTTTCTCCCCCGAATGACCGGGGGAGATTACCAAGCCGCCAGGGGGCGTCTACCCCTTCTCCACGTTCCAGAACACCGGGGCCGGGCCGCGCAACTGGCCGGTGATGTTGCTGCGCCAGGCGCCGGAGGTCAGGTACTGCCCCAGCGGGATATACGGCACGTAATTGAAGCACTCCCGCTGGATCTCCATCGCGATCTTCTTCTGCTCCGCCGGGTCGGAACTATCGATCCAGGCATCGCGCAACGCTTCGATCTTCGCGTTTTCCGGCCAGCCAACCCAGGCGTCCTTGCCATTGGTACGCAGGCCGCCGCCGAGGACGGGGTTGCCATAATCGACCGAGGGGAATCCAGACGGGAAGACCGACCAGCCGCCCTTGTCCAGCTCGGCCTTGCTCGATCGGCGTTGCGTGACCGTGCCCCAGTCGGTGGTCTGGACCTCGATATTCAACCCAACCTTGCGGAACGCGCCTTCCGCGACCTGACACAGCGCGTCATAGGCCGACGGATCGGTCGGGTGCATGAAGACGATCTTCTCGCCATTATAGCCGCCGTCCTTGAGCATCTTCTTGATCGCTTCGGGGCTGGGGCGCTTGGTGATTGCCTCCATCCCGACCTCGCTGTCGCTTTCGCTGCCGGGCAGGAAGAAGCCGGCGGGCGCGCGCCAGCCGTCGCGTTCGTCACCCATGACCGCGGTCATTTCCTCAGTCTGATCGATGGCGGCGAGCATGGCGCGGCGGACGACGACATTGGCGGTGGGGCCGATAATGAAGTTGGGGCGCAGGACCGGGAAGACGCCATGCGTGTCGATGCGCCCGACGGTGACGCCCTGCGCCTTGCGCAGCATCGGCAGCAGATCCGGGAGGGGCATTTCGATCCAATCGACCTCCCCGGTGGTCAGCGCGCTGGCGGCGGTGGCGGGGTCGGGGATCACCCGCCATTCCACCCGGTCGACCTTCACGTGATAGCCGCCCCAGCCATATTCGACCTTTTCCGGGCGGGGTACGTATTTGTCGAACTTCGCCATCATGGCGCGGCTGCCCGACACGAACTCATCGGCGATCCAGCGGAATGGGCCGGAGCCCACGCATTCTGGGATTTGCTTATACGGATCCTGGGCCAGCCGCTCCGGCATCATGGCGCAAGTGGGCTGGGTCTTGGCCAAGGCGTTGGGCAGGAAGGGGAAGGGCTTTTTCAGCCGCCAGACGATGGTGCGATCGTCCGGCGCCTCCAGCGCGTCGAGGCGATCGTAGATATAAGAGCCGATGGGATCGCGAACCATCCAGCGCTTGAGGGAGGCGACGCAATCGCGCGCCAGCACCGGCGTGCCATCATGGAACCACTGGTCGCGGCGCAGCGTCATGGTCCAGCGCTTGCCGTTGTCCTCGACCACATGCCCGTCGAGCATATGCGGATGCGGGTTCAGCGCGATGTCGCGGGTGTACAGCGTCTCATAGAGCATCAGCCCGAGGGTGCGCGTCGCCTGGGCGGGGTTCCAGACGGGATCGAAGCTGGGCGGATTGGTGGTGGGCACGAAGACCAGGGTCTTCGTCGTGCCGCCAACAGCCGGGGCGGCGAGGGAAGGGCGAGCCGCCAGCGTGGCGGCCCCGGCCATGAAGTGGCGGCGGCGCATGCGTGTCTCCGGACGATTTCCAGCCGGCGGTTGCTCGCCGGGCCGGGGGAGTATCGCATGAATAGGCGGCGCGAGTCGCCCCCGTCATCCTTGTGGGTGACGGGGGCTTGTCTGACGCGCGTGGTTACGGCGCCTTCTTCGCCGCGTACGATCCGCCGGCGGCACGGACTTCCGCC
This sequence comes from uncultured Acetobacteraceae bacterium, assembly GCA_903900905.1. GTDB lineage: Bacteria > Pseudomonadota > Alphaproteobacteria > Acetobacterales > Acetobacteraceae > Rhodopila. The sequence goes on along the minus strand of CAIUPC010000381.1, from coordinate 1,384 downwards.
GCGTTGGTGGCGGCACGCAGGCGGGCGAGGTGTTCGGCCTCCCCTTCCAGCATCTTCTTGGCGTTGTGCAGCACTTGTTCGGCTTTATTGGCCGGGAATTTAACGGCACCATTCTCATCCATATGGATCAGATCGCCCGGCGCAACATCCATCCCACCGACGGAAACCGGCACGTTCACCGCCTGCACTGCCATCTCCCCATGGCCCGCGGTCACGCCGCCCAGCAGCATCTGGAAATTCAGCCGCCGCACCGCGTCCACATCGCGCGACGGGCCGTTCGACAGCATGCCGATGCAGCCGACAGCTTTCATGGAGGTCACCATGATTTCCCCGGCAAGGCCGGCCTTGCTCATCAGATGTTCCGGCCATTTCTGCTGGATGATCAGAATGGTGGGCTTCTTCATCGCATCCAGCGCGTCGATCACATCCATGAAGCTCAGGCGGCCGGTGAAGTTCGGGTCCGGCAGGCCGAACACGCAGGTCACGGCATGGCCGACGATCGCGCCCATCTCGGGGTAGATGCAGCGGATGGAGGTGTCGGTGTACCAATTCTCGGTCCAGGGATTATAAAGACCCAGGCACAGCGGGTTCTTGGGATAGGTCGCGACCACATTGGTGATCGTCGGCGTGTCGATGGTCCGCAGTTCCGCGAGCACGTCCTGCGATGGCGTATCGGTCATTGGTTGTTCCTTCCAGCGTTTCCAGACCGCAGTCATCGTCCCTGCCGCCGGTCGCTGGCAAGACCCATCCCTTGCGCGCTGCCACCGCTGCCGGGCAGAGTTCCCGCAGGAGGAACCCAGCATGACAGTCGCAGACCCCAATCGCGTGATCCTGACCGGCGAAAACCCGTTCATCCGCCTGAGTGAAACCGATGGCGCGCCCTTTTCCACCAATGCCAGCTTCTGGCGGATCATCTCTTCCGGCGCCGGCCCTGGGCACGTACTCTACATCAAGAGCGAGCTGACCGAGGATCGCTGGCGCATCTACTCGGATAATATCGCCATGGCGCGCTGGCTGCAGAATACCGTACAGGGCATGCTGAACGCCGATCTGAAGGACCTCTCGATCCCCGTGACCGATGCGGAATTCAGCAAGTCCGGCGATCCGCGCGATTTCTGGACCGAGACCGTGGTCACCGAAGACGAAACCATCGCCCTGACCTGGCACGATATTGGCGATCCGCTGCTGATCCACACCTATCCGAACCAGGGAGCCGACGCGCGCCCCTACGGCGTCTGTACCGTGCTGATCCCTGCGCTCGGTGCCCGCGTGACCCGCAACGGGGTGCAGGCCAAAGGCGTGCCCTTCCCGCGGGTGCGCGAGGAACGGCCGTTCAGCACCTGCGCTTTGGCCTTCTGCGAAAGCTGGACCGAAGCGCGGTAAT
>CAIUPC010000380.1 GCA_903900905.1 uncultured Acetobacteraceae bacterium | reverse complement strand
CGGGACTTCCCGCTGCCTTTAATAGCTCGCTGGCGGCGCCGTTTCCCGTCATGCTGACGGAGGTCAGCATCCACGCCTTTCGCTGTTGAGACCACGCAAGGCGTGGGTGCCGACCTGCGTCGGCATGACGACATTGTCAGCGCGGGAGGAGGCCCGGTCAGGATCAAACATTTTCCCGGATTCCTGATGAGTCGGAGTATATTATTCCGCGGCCATTGGCACTTGCGCCGTGGTGTATTCGGTCCCGGCCACCGTTGTGCGGCGCATATCCCGGACCTCGGTGGACACGAAGCGGCGGGCGCGGTGCATGGTGCAGCGATTGTCCCACATCACCAGATCAAACGGCCGCCAGGCGTGGCGGTAGACGAATTGGGGCTGGGTCGCGGCCTCCGTCAGGTCGCGGATGAAGGCGCGGGCTTCCGGCACCGGCCAGCTGATAATCTTGCCGATATGCGACGCCAGGTAGACCGACTTGCGGCCGCTCACGGGGTGGGTCCGCACCAGCGACTGGCGCACCGGGCGCATGGTGGCTTTCTCGGCCTCACTCAGATCGCCGAAACCCAGGGTTTCGCGGGAGTAGATCAGGGAGTGCTCGCAGATCAGCTCCTCGACCTCGGCCTTGGTGGCGTCATCGAAGGAGTCATAGGCGGCGCGCATATCGGCGAACTCCGTCTCCCCGCCCTTCGCCACCACGATCCGGCCCGACAACAACGAATAAGTCGCGGGGATCGGCTTGAACGACGAGTCCGAGTGCCAAAGCATATTGCCGAGGCTGTACAGCCGCCGCCGGTTATCCCGCCCCAGCACGGCGTTGTTGATGTCAAGGTTGGACACATCGGCGAAAGCGGGGTGCAGCCGTTGCTCCCCCGGCTTGCTGATGCCGGTGCCGCCGGTGTGCTCCAGATCGCCGAAACAGCGGCTGAAATCGAGCTGCTGGTCGTCGGTGATGCGCTGGTCACGGAACACCAGCACGGCATGCGCCGCGATCGCGGCTTCGATGGAAGCGACCTGCGCCGCCGCGAGTGGCCGGGTCAGGTCGATGCCCGAGGCCTCGCCCACGAACAGCGGGTGCAGCGGGCGGATGGTCAGTGTGTCAGTGGGCATCATTGGGTCCTTAGCGTCCCGCCAACCAGGAAGGCATCTGACGTCACATTCGTCATGCCGATGAAGATCGGCATCCACGCCTTGGCATCCGATGACGGTTGAAGGCATGGATGCCGACCTGCGTCGGCATGACGGGGTGGGGCGTTTCTCACGCCCCCCACCCTCACTCCGCCGCTTGCAGCGCCGGGCTGTCTTCGATCGCGAGCCCCGTGCCCTTGATCGAGGTCCGGCGCAAATCGCGCTTTTCCTTCAAATCGTTGAAGCGGGTGGCGCGGTGCATGACGGTGCGGTTGTCCCACATCACCAGATCGCCCACCTCCCACTGGTGCGAGTAAACGAACTGGCGCTGCGTCGCATGCTCGGTCAAATCGCGCAAAAACGCCCGCGCCTCCGGGATCGGCATGCCCTCGATGGCGCCGATATGGGACGACAAATACAGCATCTTGCGCCCGGTCACCGGGTGCGTCTCCACCAGGCGGTGCTTCACCGGCGCCAGATGCGCGCTGTCGCCCTGGACGGCCACGCCGATCTGCTCGCGGGAATAGACGATGGAGTGGAGCGCGATCATCCCGTCGATGTCGCGCTTGGTCGCTTCGTCCAGCGCGTCATAGGCGGCGCGCATATCGGCGAATTCGGTGTTGCCGCCCTTGGACGGGTTCACCCGCGAATGCAGCAGCGTGTAGCCGGCGCCGACAGCGCGGAATGACGCGTCGGAATGCCAGAGCCGGTTCGCCAGCGCGTACATGCGGCGGCTGTCCTCGCGCGCCCGCAGCGCTTCCGTGTTGGCGCCCTGGAGGTTGGAGATATCGCCCAGCTCCAGCTGCTGGAACCGGCGCATTTCCGGCTTCATCATCTGGCCGG
>CAIUPC010000379.1 GCA_903900905.1 uncultured Acetobacteraceae bacterium | reverse complement strand
GGCGGGGACGCTACGTCGAATTCAACCTCATTCACGACCGCGGCACGCTGTTCGGGCTGAAGACGGGCGGCAATGTGGAGGCGATACTGATGAGCCTGCCGCCGGAGGTGAAGTGGGCCTGAACCGGCTTATGTCCAATTCACGCCTCCGCGCTATCTGGGCACGCTGCACGGCGGCCGGGACGATGCGAGCAGACACGAAAATCTTGGTTGCCCGCCCACTGCATGGTAATGTCTTTTAATGCTCAACGTTCACCTGCCACCCGATCTGGAAAGCTTTGCGACCGCCTGCGTGGACACCGGGCGTTACGCAAGCGTGAGTGATGTCACGGAGGCAGCTCTTCGTCTGCTTCAGCAAACCGAGGTTGAACGGGGCGATGTCCTGACGATGCTGTATGCCGCTGAAACTGAAGGAGAAGCCGAAGGCTTCCTGGATGTCGACGCCGTCGATGCGCTCCTCCGGTCCGTGATCGCGGACGCACGTTAGCCACAGTGACCGAACCGGCGGTCTTTGCACCCGCCGCGGTGCGCGATCTGACGGAGGCTATCGCATGGATCGCGAAGGATGATTCAAAAGCGGCTGAGACCTTACGCGAGGTGGCCAAGACCGCTGCGCGCCGATTGGGCATGCACCCGTATTTGGGCAGCACCCGATCCTTATTGGGCGCTGACCGATACCGCTTCTTCGGGCTACGCGGGTACCCTTATTTGCTTGTCTATACAGCGGACACCGCGCCGCCGCGGATCCTTCGCGTCCTGCATATGGCCCGAAATTTACCGGAGATCATCGCTAAACTGGCGCCATGATCGAGAACAAACGGTAGGAGCCTGCAACCAAGCCTCCTACCCCCCCGTCACGCTCATGTGCCGCGCCACCGCCGGCTTGTCGTGGCGGCGGTCGATGATGAAATCGTGGCCCTTGGGCTTGCGGGAAATTGCCTCCCGGATCGCGTCATCCAGCCCGTCATCGCTGATCCCCTCCCGCAGCAGGCCGCGGAAATCGGCGGCGTCGTCCTGGCCGAGGCACATATACAGCGTGCCCGTGCAGGTCAGCCGCACGCGGTTGCAGCTTTCGCAGAAATTATGGGTCATGGGGGTGATGAACCCGACCCGGCGGCCGGTTTCCTTGACCGTGAAATAGCGGGCCGGTCCGCCGGTCTTGTAGTCGGTGTCTTCCAGCGTCCAGTGCTTGCGCAGGCGGCCGCGCACGATCGACAGCGGCAGGTACTGATCCGTGCGGTCACCGGTGATATCGCCCATCGGCATGGTTTCGATCAAACAGAGGTCGAAGCCATGCTCCCCGCACCAGGCGAGCATGCCGTCGAAATCGTCTTCGTTCACGCCCTTCATCGCCACGGCGTTGATCTTGACCGCGAGGCCGGCCGCCTTGGCGGCGAAAATGCCGTCCAGCGTCGGCTCGATCTTGCCCCAGCGGGTCAGGTCGTTGAATCGCACGGGATCGAGCGTATCCAGCGACACATTCACCCGCCGCACGCCGGACGCATAAAGCGTCGCCGCATGCTTGGTCAGTTGGGTGCCATTGGTCGTGACGGTCAGCTCGTTCAGCCCTTGGCCAGCGCCGGAACCAATGCGGGCCCCAAGCTTGCCAAACAACTGCATGATGTCGCGGCGGACCAGCGGCTCCCCGCCGGTGATGCGGATCTTGGTCGTGCCCAGCCGGATAAAGGCGGCACACAGGCGATCCAGCTCCTCCAGCGTCAACAGGTCGCGCTTGGGGAGGAAGGTCATATCCTCCGACATGCAATAGACGCAGCGAAGGTCACAGCGGTCGGTGACCGACACGCGGAGGTAGGTGATGGCGCGGCCGAACGGATCAATCATGGTGACAGTCTACTCCCGATTGCCTTCATGTGCGCCACCCCTCCCCTGTTTCAAGGGGTCTGCAACCATCGCTGGTATGCATCACAATCGCGGGATTGAACGGTATTTCAGCCACGGCCGCTCTAAGATGAAGCATGAAAGCGGCGCGAACAACCAGCAGGAGGCGACCTTGGCCGAACGCGCGGACATGCAGCGACTGGCGATGCAGCTTTGCGCCCGCCTCTGCCACGATCTCAGCGGCCCGATCGGGACGCTCCAGCAGACGCTGGAACTGATACAAGGCGGACCAGACGACACCGAAGCATTGAGCCTGGCTCGCGAGGCCGCGCGGACGCTGATCGCCCGGCTGCGGCTGCTGCGAACCGCCTGGGGGCCGGACACGGTCCCGCTCGACCTTCCGGCCCTGCGCAGTTTCGCCGAAGGTCTCCCGGCCGAACCACCGGTGCGGCTGGATTTCGCCGGATTGGGGGAGGCGACGGTTTTCCCGCCCGCCACCGGCAGGGTGATCCTGAACCTGCTGCTGCTGGCGCGTGAAAGCCTGCCAAAAGGCGGCCGGATCGCGTTGAGCGGTGAAGCCGACGATGTCTTCATCATCATCGAAGGCCCACGCGCCGCCTGGCCGGCGGGATTGCCGCTCTGCGCGGCCAGTGCCGACACCGCGCGCGCGGCCTGTCTTGACGCGAGAACCCTGCAAATGCCCTTGACCACGCTGCTGGCCCACGCAGCGGGCCTGCGCCTGTCGGTCCTCATGAGCGCCGCCCCCGGCGGGGCGCCGCCGCTACGCCTCTCGACGCCGTAAATAAATACGATCGTACACGGTTCTATTTACCTTTCGTTCATACTTCCGGCCGCACAATGCGGGACCGCTGCGACGCGGCACCTGCATGAGGGCCCCCGATGGACGATCTGCTCGCCGACTTCCTGACCGAGACCAACGAGAACCTGGCCGAACTCGACGTCGCTTTGGTCACGCTCGAACGCACGCCGAACGACGAGGACACGCTCTCGTTCATCTTCCGGCTGGTGCATACGATCAAAGGCACCTGCGGCTTTCTTGGCCTGCCGCGGCTCGAACGCGTGGCCCATGCCGGGGAAAACGTGCTGGGCAAAATCCGCGACAAGGCGCTGACAGTCACGCCCGACATTATCAGCCAGGTGCTGATGGCGCTGGACCGCATCAAGATGATCGTCGCCCATCTCGGGGTTTCCGGCGCGGAACCGGCGGGGGACGATGCCGAGCTGATCGCATTGCTGAACGTCACCGCGTCCGGACAGCGGGCCGAACAAGAACCCATACAGGCCGAAGAGCTCGCCCCCCCTCCCCCGTCCGTTGAAACGCAGGCACCGATGGCGGCCGCCCAGACGATCCGGGTGACGGTCGATGTGCTGGAAGACCTGATGACCCTGGTCAGTGAACTGGTCCTGACCCGAAACCAGCTGCTGCAACTCGCCCGCGCCCAGGAAAACAGCGCCTTCGCGGTGCCGCTGCAACGGCTGTCGCACATCACCTCCGACCTGCAGGAAGGGGTGATGAAGACGCGCATGCAGCCAATCGGCAATGCCTGGAACAAGCTGCCGCGGCTGGTGCGCGACCTGTCCCGCGATATGGGCAAGAAGATCGAGCTGGTGATGCTGGGTGCGGAGACCGAGCTGGATCGGCAGGTGCTCGAACTGATCAAGGATCCGCTGACCCATATGGTCCGCAATAGCGGCGATCACGGCCTGGAAACCCCCGCTGAGAGGCGGGCGGCCGGTAAACCGGAAGCCGGACGCATTACGCTGAACGCCTTCCACGAAGGCGGCTACATCATCATCGAAATCGCCGACGATGGACGCGGCCTCGCGGTCGAGCGGATCCGCGCCAAGGCCATCGCCAATGGGCTCGCGACCGAGGCCGAAATGGCGGTCATGACCGACGAACAGATCCAGCGCTTCATTTTCCGCGCCGGGCTCTCCACTGCCAGCGCCGTCACCGCCGTGTCCGGGCGCGGGGTCGGGATGGACGTGGTGAAAACCAATATCGAGAAAATCGGCGGCACCATTGATCTGAAGAACCGCCCGGGTCACGGCACCACCTTCACCATCCGGATTCCCCTCACGCTCGCGATCGTCTCCGCCCTCATCGTCGAAGCGGGGCGGGAGCGTTTTGCCATCCCGCAGCTCAGCGTCGTCGAACTCGTGCGCGCCCAGCGGGAGGCCGATGGCCTGTCGGAAAGCGTGATCGAGCGCATCAACGGCACCCCGGTGCTGCGCCTGCGCAACCGGCTGCTGCCGCTGGTCGGCCTTTCCGACCTGCTGGCCCTCGGCGTCCCCGATGCCGACGATGCCGGCGCCTATATCGTCGTCGCTCAGGTCGGCAGCACCATGCTTGGCATTATCGTGGACCGCGTCTTCGACACAGAGGAAATCGTGGTCAAGCCGGTCGCCCCCATCCTGCGCCATGTCACGATGTTCAGCGGCAACACCATCCTGGGGGATGGCTCGGTCATCATGATCCTCGACCCCAACGGCATCGCCCGCGCCACCGGCGTCGGGGCCGGCGGGGACAACAAAGCCGGTGCGGGCATCCCGGCCGAGACCACCGCGTCGGAGGACAAAACCACCATGTTGCTGTTCCGTGCCAATGGCGGGCAGAAGATGGCGGTGCCTCTGGGCCTGGTCGCCCGGCTGGAAGACATTCCCCGCGATCGGATCGAGTTGTCCTGCGGCGAACCCGTCACCCAATACCGCGGCCGGTTGATGCCGCTGGTTCCGATCTCTGGCGTCTACGATTCCTCGATCCCCAATCAGCCGGTACTGGTCTTCGCCGACCGTGATCGCACGATGGGATTAATGGTCGAAACGATCACGGACGTCGTGGATGATCGGCTGTCGATCGAACTCTCCGCCGCCCAGCCGGGCCTGCTCGGCAGCGCGGTCATTCGCGGGGAGGCGACGGATGTCATCGACACCGGCTACTGGCTGACCCGGGCCGCCCGGGATTGGTTCGACGGCGCCGCGCCGGCGGGTGAAAGCATACGCCAGCGGCGCCTGCTGGTGGTCGATGACAACGCCTTTTTCCGGCAATTGCTGGTGCCGATGCTGTCCGCCGCCGGTTTCCACGTCACCGCCGCCGCCAGCGCGGCCGAGGCCCTGCGCCTGCGCGATGCCGGTACCCTGTTCGATGCCATCGTGTCCGATATCGACATGCCGGACATGGACGGCCTGAGCTTTGCCCGCGCGGTGCGGGCCGGCGGCGCCTGGGCGGATCTGCCGATGGTCGCGCTCACCGCGCGGGCTGAACCGCGAGACCTCGAACACGGCCGAGAAGCCGGTTTCACCGGCTACGTCACCAAATCCCGCCGCGACGATCTGATCGAAGCGCTGCGCGTTTGCCTGACCGAAACCGTCGCGGCCTGAACCGGATAAGGAGCAGCCATCATGCCTTCGGACGTCCTTGACCGCGCCGCGGCCCCCAACACTGGCGAAGATCAGGTCTTCGTCATGCTCACCGTCGCGGACCAGACCTGCGGCGTGCCGGTTGAGACCGTGCGCGATATTCTCGGGGAGCAGGTGATCACCCGCATTCCCCTCGCGCCGCCAGAGATCGCCGGCAGCCTCAATCTCCGCGGACGCATCGTGACCGCCGTTGATCTGCGCCGCCGCCTGCGCCTGCCACCCGCCCCCGCCGGCACCAAACCCATGTCGGTCGTCGCCGATAATGGCGGGGAACTCTACGCACTGCTGGTCGATCAGGTCTCAGAGGTACGCAGCCTGAAAGCCGATAGTTTCGAACGCAACCCCGCCACCCTGGAACCAGCCTGGGCCGCTTTCAGCCGGGGCATCTACCGCCTCGATGATCGGCTTTTGGTCGTGCTCGATGTCGGCAAATTGCTGGCCTTGTCGGGGGAGGGTTAAGCCGCATGACCCGCACGTGCCTCGTCGTCGATGACAGCCGCGTTGTGCGCAAGGTCGCGCGGCGCATCCTGGAAGCCCATGGGTTCGCGGTGGCGGAAGCGGAAGACGGGCAGAAAGCCCTGGACGCCTGCCGCCTTGGCCTGCCGGACTGCGTGTTACTGGACTGGAACATGCCGGTGATGGACGGGATCACGTTCCTGCATCATCTGCGCCAGGAATTCGGGCCCGAGAAGCCGCCGGTCGTGTTTTGCACGACCGAAAATGACCTGTCTCACATCGAATTGGCCATCGCCGCGGGTGCCCAGGAATACATCATGAAACCCTTCGACGATGAGATCCTGTCGGGCAAACTCAGTCAGGTGGGCCTGTGAGCGCGGTGATCGATGCGGCGCGCGTGATGGTCTGTGATGATTCCAGCGTCATCCGCGGCGCCATCACCCGTATGCTGGAAGCCGACCCGGGGATTCGCGTCGTTGCCAAGGCGGCCAATGGGCAGCAGGCGATCGAGGCTTTGCAGCGGATGGCGATCGACGTCGTGGTGCTCGACATCGAAATGCCGGTGATGGACGGGATGCAGGCCTTACCATTGTTGCTGCGGATCGACCCGGGGGTGCGGGTCGTCATGGCCTCGACCTTGACGACCCGGGGGGCGGATATCGCGATGCGCGCTTTGCGGCTGGGGGCGGCGGATTACCTGCCGAAACCGTCCTCCACCGGACTGACGCCGGATGACCGGTTTCAGCGGGAGTTGCTGGAGAAGGTGAAGGGCCTCAGCCGCCTGCGCCGGCGCGGGCGGCCTGCGACCGGGGCATTTCCGTTGCGGCCGCCACCGCTGTTACCGGCCCGACTGCTCGCCATCGGCAGCTCGACCGGCGGACCACAGGCTTTGTTCACGCTGGTGCAGGGCCTCGGCCGGCAGATCGAGGTTCCCGTGATCCTGACCCAACACATGCCGCCGACCTTCACGCCGATTTTGGCCGACCATATTACGCGGCTGGAGGGGATGCCGTGCGCGGAGGCGCGGGATGGGGAGGCGCTGGAGAAGGGACGCATCTACCTCGCCCCCGGCGACCGGCATTTGGTGATCGAAGGACGGCCAGGTTCGTTGCGTGCCCGGCTGACCACGGACCCGCCGGAGAACTTCTGCCGCCCCTCGGTCGATCCAATGCTGCGCAGCGCCACGCTCGCCTGCGACGGGCGGGTTCTGGTGGCGATGCTGACGGGCATGGGACAGGACGGGCTGATCGGCACCCGCCACGTGATTGACGCGGGCGGCGGCGCGGTTGCTCAGGATGAAGCGAGCAGCGTTGTCTGGGGCATGCCCGGCGCGATTGCCCAGGCCGGCCTCTGCCACGCGGTGCTGCCCTTGCCCGCCATCGCCGGCAAGCTGCGGGAGATGCTGCGGGGTGCCCGCGCATGACACCATCGGCCTTTTCCACCTTCGCGGCCCTGCTGAAATCCCGTTCCGGCCTCGTGATCGGGCCGGACAAGACCTATCTGCTGGAAACCCGGCTGGCGCCGATCCTGAAGCGGGAGAAGCTAAATGATCTGACGGCGCTGGCGGAGCGATTGACGAAGCCCGGGGCTGATAATCTGGCGCGCGACGTGGTGGAGGCGATGACCACCAACGAAAGCTTCTTCTTCCGCGATGACAAGCCTTTCACCCATTTCCGCACCCAGGCCCTGCCCCGCCTTCTCGCCAACCGTCCCGCCAATGCGGCCATCCGCATCTGGTCAGCCGCGGCTTCATCAGGGCAGGAGGCCTATTCACTGGCCATGATCCTGGCCGATGCCAAAGCCCAGTTGGCGGGCCGAACGGTCGAAATCATCGGCACCGATATCGCCCGCGACCAGCTCAACCGGGCGCGGGAAGGTCTTTACACCCAGTTCGAGGTGCAGCGCGGCCTGCCGGTGCAAATGCTGGTGAAACACTTCCGTAAGGAAGACAGCAACTGGCGGCTGTCTGATACGATCCGATCCATGGTCCGCTTCAAGGAGTTCAATCTGTTGAGCGATCCACGTACGCTCGGCCGCTTCGATGTCGTGTTTTGCCGTAACGTGCTGATCTATTTCGATCCTCCCACCAAAGCGCGTGTGCTGGACGGCATCGCGGCGCAAATGCCGGCAGACGGTGCGCTGTATCTCGGGGGCGCGGAAACGGTCCTGGGCATCACCGGGCGGTTTGCGCCGCTGCAAGGGGAGCGCGGGGTTTATGGCCTGACGCCGGCACGCGCGGCAGCGTAAATCATTTGGCAATCCGGGGCCGTTATGGCAATGGGGGACGGCCTAAGGGAAGCCCTCATGCACAGCCAGCTTATTACGTTGCCCGCCGCGTTGAAGCAGTTCGTGGACAGCCAGATCGCCAAGGGCCGTTACAGTGATGTGACAGATTACGTCTGCGACCTCATTCGCGCCGATGAGGAGCGCATCGCTGAAGCCATGCTGGAGGCCGCGGCCCATGCGCCACCCGACGAGGAGACGGGCCCGGCGCCGGAAGACTGGCGCGCCATACGGGAAGAAGCCCTGGCCCAGGCCAAAAAGACCCGGGGCCATGACTGAGACCCCCGAGCTTAGCTGAACCCGCCCCGGGCCGCGACCGGCCAGAGGCACTCCACGCGCCCGCCGCGCACGCCGACATACCAATCGAACCGGTCCACCGTCGGATCGCAATGACCCGGCACCAGCCGCAGCTTTTCTCCCAATTTCGGGGCAACGGTCTCACTGCCGACTTCCAGCTTGCCGTGCTCATCCGATGCACTGACGTAGCGCACATCCGGGCGCTGCCAGACCGTCGGCATGCCGGAATCAATCGACACCGCCTTGTGCCCCGCATCCAGAACCGCCACGCCGGGGCGCGACGCACTCATGACCGTGGACAGCACGAACAGCGAATGGCGGAAGGTGCTGACCGGGGCGCCGCTTGCGTCCAGGTTACGGGCATAGTCGGCGTCCATGAAGATGTAGCTGCCGCACTGCATTTCGGTATAGACGCCGGATCCTGCCTCGATCTGGAATGAGCCGGTGCCGGCGCCGCCGATAATCGCGCATTCCAGGCCTTGCTGGCGCAATTGCTCCTGCGTGCGGCGGGAGGCATCGATGGCGGCCCCGATCAGCGTTTGCCGCTCCGTGATGGTGCGCTTGTGCTGGGCGCTGCCCTGATAGGCCTGCAACCCGCCGAAGGTCAGGTGCTTGGAGCCGGCGATGCGCAGTGCGAGTTCCACCGCCTCCGGCCCCGCCGCGATGCCGGCCCGGCCGGCGCCGACATCGATTTCCACCAGCACCGACATGCGCACGCCGGCATCGGCGGCGGCGGCTTCGATCGCGGCGACCTGTTCGGCGTCATCGACGCAGAGCGCGACCTTGGCGATGCGGGCCAAAGCGCAGAGACGCGCCAGCTTGGCAGCCCCCACGACCTCATTGCTGACGAGGATATCGTTGATCCCGCCCCAGGCGAGGATTTCGGCCTCGGCCACTTTCTGCACGCACTGGCCGATAGCGCCGCGCGCCATCTGCAGCTTCGCGATGACCGGAGATTTGTGGGTCTTGGCGTGCGCCCGCAGCTTCACCCCCGTTGGCGCCAGCAGCGCCGCCATGTGGTCGAGGTTGGACTCGAAGGCGTCGAGGTCGATGACCAGCGCGGGGGTGTCGATCTCGTCCTCGCGCATGCCAGGCGGGGCGGGTGGTGACTGCAACATGAATGGGTCCTCCAAGCCTCCCAG
>CAIUPC010000378.1 GCA_903900905.1 uncultured Acetobacteraceae bacterium | reverse complement strand
CGGTACCAGCGGAAACCATGGTCCCCGGGACAAGCCCGCGGATGACGGTGTTTGCCGCCATTTCTCCCTATGTTAGCGCCCATGGGGACAGGCCCGGGGATGACGGGGGTTGGGGATGACGGGTCTGAAGACACTTGCCGCTCATTTTACGCCTATGAGGGATGATCCTGTGTGACCGACAGAATGCTTCCCACGAACTCGGCGACTGATGGCGCCCGCCGCATTGCACCCCTCCCGGCCCTGCCCTATCCAGCCCGGCACCACGCGCAGCCGGGACCGATGACCATGCCCAAGCAGATCCGCCTTAATGCCTTCGAGATGAACTGTATCGGGCATCAGTCCCCCGGCCTGTGGACCCATCCGCGCGACCGCGCCGATAGCTACAACACGCTGGGCTACTGGATGGACCTGGCTCGCACGCTTGAACGCGGGCTGTTCGACGCTGTCTTCCTGGCCGATGTGCTGGGCATCTACGATGTCTATCAGGGCTCCGCCCGCACCGCGCTGGAACAGGCCGTGCAGGTGCCGGTCAATGACCCGCTGATGGTCATCCCCGCCATGGCGACGGTGACCGAGCATCTCGGCTTCGGCGTCACCTGCGCTTTATCCTACGAGCATCCCTATCCCTTCGCCCGGCGGATGAGCACGCTGGACCACCTTACCAAGGGCCGGATGGGCTGGAACATCGTCACTGGCTACCTCGAAAGCGCCGCGCGCGGCATGGGCCGCGTGGAACAAGTCGGCCATGACGCGCGCTACGAAATCGCCGAAGACTACATGCAGGCGGTTTACAAATTGTGGGAAGCCAGCTGGGAGGACGAAGCGGTGCTGCGCGATCGCACTGGCCGGCGCTTCGCCGATGCCAGCCGCATCCACCGCATCACGCATGAGGGGCCGCATTTCCAGGTCGATGCGATCCATCTGTGCGAACCCTCGCCGCAGCGGACGCCGGTGCTGTATCAGGCCGGCGCCTCCACCCGCGGCCGCCAGTTCGCGGCTGATCATGCGGAGTGCGTGTTCATCAATGGCCCGTCGCAGAAGGTGGTGCGCGACATCGCCACCGACATCCGCGCCCGCGCCGTCAAGGCCGGGCGCCAGGCCAGCGATGTCGCGATTTTCACGCTCATGACTGTGATCACGGCGCCGACGCGGGAAGAGGCCCAGGCGAAGTATCAGGATTACCTCAGTTATGTGTCCGAGGACGGGGCCCTGGCGTTGATGTCGGGTTGGACCGGCCTCGACTTCGCGTCGCTGCCGCCGGACGAGCCGATCGCCTTTACCGAGCGCAATGCGATGACCTCGGCGCTGGAGAGTTTCACGACGGCCGATCCGGGGCGTACCTGGACCCCGCGGGAGATCGCGCGGCATGCGGCGATTGGCGGGCGCGGGCCGGTGACCGTTGGCTCCTATACTGATGTGGCGGATACGTTTGAGGCGTGGATGGAGGGCGCGGCGGTCGATGGTTTCAACCTGGCCTATGCGGTGACGCCGGAGACCTTCACCGACATCGTTGATGGGGTGATCCCGGAATTGCAGCGGCGGGGCCTGTATAAGACCGAGTATGCGCCGGGTACGCTGCGTGAGAAGTTGAACGGCCCGGGCCAGGCGCGGCTGCCGGCGAGCCACCCGGCGGCGGCGGTGCGGCGTTAACCAAACCCCTCGCCCCCCGCGTGTGGGAGAGGTCAGGGGGACATAGGCTTTAAATGAGGGACGAGGGCGTTAAATCCCGTCATCCCAGGGCTTGTCCGAGGGACCAATCGCGGCACAAGCGGAAACCTTGGTCCCCGGG
>CAIUPC010000377.1 GCA_903900905.1 uncultured Acetobacteraceae bacterium | reverse complement strand
TCCGCTGGTGCCGCGATTGGTCCCCGGGACAAGCCCGGGGATGACGGGTTTGAAGGCCCTCGCCGCTCACTGAACGCCCCCGCCCCCTCACGCCCTGGCGGAATCGATCAACGCCTCCGTCTTCGGGTCGAACAGGCAGACCCGGCGCATATCCAGCGAAAAGCGGCCCATCGCCCCTGGTTGCGGCCGCATGTCGGGGGAGACGCGGGCCAGTGCTCGTTCGCCGCCAATCCGCAGCAGCACAATGGTCTCCGCGCCGGTGGGCTCGCTCATTTCGACCGGTGCTTCCAGCGCCAGGCCGGTGTTGTCCTCGCCGAACCGGCGGTGCTCTTCGGCGATGCATTCCGGGCGCAGGCCCATGATGACCTCGCGTCCCGCATGGGTGGCGAAGGCGGGCGGCAAGGCCAAAGCAACCGCCGCCTCGCCGCGTCCGACGATCGCGCGCACGCCGCCGGCAACCGCCTCCAGCCGTGCCGGGAGGGTATTCATCGGCGGCGCCCCCATGAACCGCGCCACGAACACATTCGCCGGCCGGTTATAGACCGTCTCCGGGTCGGCGAATTGCTGCACCTCCCCCTGGTGCATCACGGCGATGCGGGTGGCCATGGTCATGGCCTCGATCTGGTCATGCGTGACGTAGACCATGGTGGATTGGATGCGCTGGTGCAGCTGTTTGATCTCCATCCGCATTTCGACCCGCAGCTTGGCGTCGAGGTTGGACAGCGGCTCATCGAACAGGAACAGCAGGGGGTCGCGCACCAGCGCCCGTCCCATGGCGACGCGCTGGCGCTGGCCGCCCGATAATTGCGAGGGTTTGCGGTCCAGCAGCGGCTCGATCTGCAACAGCTTCGCGACCCGGGCCAGGGCCTCCGCCCGTTGCGGCTTGGGGACGTTGCGGCATTCCATCCCGAAAACGATGTTTTGGCGCACCGTCATCGACGGATAGAGCGCGTAGGACTGGAACACCATCGCGATGTCGCGGTCCTTGGGCGCGACATTGTTGACCACGCGATCGCCGATGGCGACCGTGCCGCCGGATGGCTTTTCCAGACCGGCGATGATGTTCAGCAGCGTGGATTTGCCGCAGCCGGAGGGACCGACGATGACGGTGAATTCCCCGCTGTCGATCTCCAGGTTCACGCCTTTGAGCACGTCGGTGGTGCCGAAGCGCTTATGGACATCGCGGATCGTCAGGGCGGCCATGCGCGGTTCCTACTTCACGGCGCCGGCCGTGAGGCCGCGCACGAAATAACGCCCGCCGAACAGATAGACGAGCAAGGTGGGCAGCGCAGCGATCGTGACCGCCGCGCTCTGCACCCCGTGCTGCGGGATGTCGGCGACGGAGGCACTCAGCGCGATCAGGGCCGCGGTGACGGGCTGCTGGGTGCCGGTGGTGAAAGTCACGCCATAGAGGAACTCGTTCCAAATATGGGTGAACTGCCAGATCACGGTGACGATCAGGATGGGCGGCGACAGCGGCAGCACGATGCGGGCGAAGATGCGGAAGAAGCCGGCACCGTCGATGCGCGCGGCCTTCATCAGGTCCTGCGGGATGGACAGATAGTAGTTGCGGCAGAACAGGGTGGTGAAGCTGAGCCCCTGGATGGTGTGGATCATCACCAGCCCGGCGAGCGTATTGGTCAGCCCGACATCGCGCAGCACGATGGTCCAGGGGATCAACCGCATCTGTTCCGGCAGGAACACGCCCAGCGTGACCAGCCCGAAAATCCAGGCATGCCCGCGAAACCGCCAGAGCGAAATGGCATAGCCGGCCACCGCGCCGAGTGCGGTCGACAGGATGGTCGCGGGCACCGTCACCAGCGCCGAATTCAGCATATAGGGGCGAATGCCGGAGCAGGTCTGGGCGATGCAGAAGTCGCTCCAGGCGGTCGTGTAATTGCCGAAGGCCCAGGCGTGCGGCCAGCCGATCATGGAGGTTTGGGCGATTTCCTCGGCGGAGCGGACGGAGTTGAGGAGGACGACGGCCAGCGGCACGAGATAGGCGATCGCGAGCAGGACCGCGATGGCATAGATCAGCGCGCGCGAGGCGGATATTGGGGGTGTGTTCATCCGCCGGCCTGCTGCGGGGATTTAGGTGACGCCCAGGCATAGATGAGCCGGAGAGCGTTGCACGCTGCCCTCTCACCGTCATGCCGACGGCGGTCGGCATCCACGCCTTGCAAGGTTTCAACGGGGAAAGGCGTGG
>CAIUPC010000376.1 GCA_903900905.1 uncultured Acetobacteraceae bacterium | reverse complement strand
CCGGCGCGCAGGCCACGCTGCGTGAAAATGCCCTGGTCTGGTGGACACCATTTGCGTTCATTTGCGTTCTATTGCGGTTATCCTGCCGGAACTGTCCGGCAATCGCCTCCGCCGATGGGGGTGATCCGATATGGACCCGCAAATGAACGCAAATGAACGCAAATGGTTCGGCGTGGTTTCCCGGGTCATGCCCCTGTTTTCGAAACAGAGGCCGCTGAGGCGCTCGATGGGAACTTCCCACACCTTGCCGCGCCGGAGGGGCCAGCGTTACAATCCCTACCCAACCAAGCACCGATCGGGGACCCGAACCACGTGACTGCCCATCTGCCGCCGATCGGGTTCTGGAGTTACACAAGCTCCGATGATGCCGCCGCCAATGGGCGGCTGTCGCAGTTGCGGGTGCTGCTGGCCAAGGACCTCCAACTCAAGGTCGGCCGTCAGCAGGTAAAAATCTTTCAGGACGTTGCCACCATTCAGCATGGCCAGGACTGGGAGAAAGCCATTCGCGCGGCGTTGAACGAGACCTCGTTCCTGATCCCCATTCTGACCCCCGCCTTTTTGCAAAGCGAATGGTGCTGCCGGGAGGTGATGCATTTCCATGAGCGGGAAAAGACGCTCGGTCGCGACGATCTGATTTTCCCGCTGCTCTACGTGGGCATTACCCCGGATCGGCCGGGGGCCTGCTTCGATCCCAAAGCGCTGGAGGTGCTGAGGCGGCACCAATGGATCGATTTTACGAAGCTGCGAACCAGGAACCCGGAGACCACCGACGAGGTGGCAACCCTTCTCGACATCTTTTCTGATTCGATCAGCGCGGCGGTCCTCCGGGTGGTTTCCGCCCCGGTCGTACAGCCCGTGGTGCAACCGCCACCCGTGCCGGCTGTCCTGGTGCCGCCGGCTGCCCCACCGCGCCCCAAACCGCCGCCCGCGTTGCTGACCGATGGCCCAGGCCTCCCCGAGATGGTGCTGATCCCGGCCGGCCGCTTCACCATGGGCGTGCCGGAGGCGGAGAGCCGGCGGGAACAGACGGACGACGATGACGCAAGGCCGTTACATGAGGTCGTCATCGGCCAACCCTTCTACCTCGGCAAATACCCGATTACGCGCCGGCAATACGCGGCCTTCGTGAACGCTACGGGCTATAAAGACGATGGCGGTGCCTGGCGATCCGTCGGTTTCCAGACCAATGACGACCATCCGGTCGTGCGGGTCAGCGCCATCGACGCCGAAGCCTATGCCAAATGGCTGTCGGATGCGACCGGCCAGACCTATCGCCTGCCCACCGAGGCCGAGTGGGAATATGCCACGCGGGCGGGGACTACGACGGCGCGCTTTTGGGGTGACGACTTCGCGGATTATGAACGCTACGCCCATAACGACCAGAAAGGTACCGCGCCCGTTGGCGGCGGACGGCAGGCGAATGCATTTGGCCTGGTCGATATGCTGGGCAACGTCTGGCAATGGTGCGCGGACCCCTGGCACCCCAACTACAAAAATGCCCCTGGCGATGGCAGCGTCTGGGCGGGCGGTGATCCCGGCCGGCGTGTGCTCCGCGGCGGGTCCTCGGGCAACGATCCAGGGGACCTCCGCGCCGGCGTGCGCTACCACATCGACCGCGGAAGCCGGATCAACGATGCCGGCTTCCGTCTTGCCAGAACCCTTTCAGGTCCTTCCTCTTAGAATCCTTACCTCTTGGGGGAGTCCAGAGGGGGTTTCCCCCTCTGGTCCGGCGCAGCCGGATGCCACCCCCCTTACGGCGCCACCCGGGTAATCGCCTGGCACCGGCACGTATCCGCCTGATGCAGCTCGATCATATTCCCCGAGGGATCGTGCAGGAAAATCTGCTGCGACTGGGGCCCGACAATCCCCTCCGCCACCCAATATTGCGTGCCCATGCGGTCCAGTTCGGCCCGGGTCTCCACAATATCTTCCACCGCGAAAGCGACATGCGGCAGCGAGGGATCCTTCCCCGGCCCCTTGGCATAGACCGAGGCCCCGTTCACCCCCATCAGATGGATCTGCGCCCGCCCGCCAACATCCACCCAATACCCCGGAATTCCCGGAATATGCGGCCGCCCGGGATCGGCGCTCAGCCCCATCACATCGCGGTAGAAGCCGAGGGTGCGGTCCGCCTCCTCCTGCGATCCGCCGACGCGAACGCCCTGATGATGCAGTTCCAGGATTTTGATGGCCATTGGATGCTCCCGTTGCTGGTGATACGAAGCCCACGATAGGCGGAGCCAGCGGCCGCCGGCAACGCCCGTTCACCCAACGATGCGCCCATCCTCCATCGAAACAATCCGGTCCGCCACATCCAAAATTCGCGGATCATGGGTCACCAGCAGAATGGGCATACCGCTCTTCTTCGCCAGATCGCGCATCAAATGCACCACATCATGCCCGCTTTGCCGATCGAGGGCGGCGGTGGGCTCGTCGGCGAGGATGAGGCCGGGGCTGGCAACCAGCGCCCGGGCCACGGCCACGCGCTGGCGCTGCCCGCCGGATAGTTTCGCTGGCACGACCTCGGCGAAATCGGCCAGTCCAACCTGCTCCAACACTTTGCCCGCCGCGGCCATGCGCTTTGATTCATCCCCGAAATCGGGGTGCAGTTCCAGCGACATCGCCACATTCTGCCGGGCGGTCAGAAACGCCAGCAAATTGTGGTTCTGGAAGATAAAGCCAATCCGCCGCCGCAGCGCCACCCGGGCGGATTCCGGGGCGCCGTGCAACTCCTGGCCCAGCACCTGGCAACGCCCCTCCTGCATCGCGCGCAAAGCACCGATCAGGGTCAGCAGCGTGGTTTTGCCGCTGCCGGACGGGCCAGTGAGCAGCACGATCTCCCCCGCCGCCACCGTCAGGTTGAGATCCCGCAGCACCGGCCGGCGCAGCGCGCCGTCGCCGAAGGAAAATCCCACCCCCGCAAGCGCTACCGGATGCGGCATCAGAACATATCCGCCGGATCGGCGTCCCGCAGCTTGCGCATGGCGAGCAGGCCCGCGATCGCGCACATGGCAAAAATCAGGCCGGCCACCAGGACCCCGCGATTGGGATCCATGCGAAGCGGCAACAGCGTCGCCTTCGCCACCACGTCATAGAGCCCGATCGAGGCCAGCACCCCCGGCACAAACCCCAGCCCGGCCAGGATGCCGGCCGCGCCCATCACCACCAGCCGCAAATAACCGCCGGAAAAGCCCATCGCTTTCAGTGTCGCGTATTCCGCCAGATGACTGGCGATATCGGCGAACAGGATCTGATAGACGATGACCATTCCCACGACCAAACCCATCAGGCTGCCAAAGGCGAAAATGAAGCCGATGGGCGTTGCGGTCTCCCAGTAATTACGCTCCCACGCCACCAATTCGTCATGGGTGACCACGCGCACGTCGCGCGGCAAAAGCGCGGTGAGTTGTTGCTGCACCGCGGCGGCGTCAGCGCCCGGGCGCAGGCGCAAGGCGACCAGATCGGCGTTACCTGCCTTCCGCTCTGTCACGAGGCGGCGGAAATTGGTTTCACTCATGACCGCGTTGCCGTCGGCGCCGAAACTCGCACCCAGCGCGACGGTGCCGACGATCTCAACCTCCCGGTTGGCGATCTGCACTTTGAAGGGGCCGCGTTCGGCCAGTAAAGCCGCCACGGGGCCGAATTCCGGGCGGGATTTCCAGTCGAAGGCGATGGTGTCAGGACGTTTCAGGGCGGAAATCAGCGGCGGCAGGCCCGGAAAGCTCACCGCGCCGGCTTCGGTGTCGAAGCCAATCAACTGGATCGCCCGGTGGCTGCCATCCACCGGATTGCGCCAAATCCCCTGCGCCATATAGATCGGCACCGCAACCGAAACATCCGGGAGCGCGAGCGTCTGATACGCGCGCACGCGCGGAAAGGACTCCGGCCGGAACAACGCGGTGGTCAGCGGGTGGACCAGAAACAACTCCCCATGCAAGGCCTGCGGCAGGGCGGTGGCGCTGTCGAACAACGCGCTGCGGAAGCCCAGCTGCATGAACACCAGCACGCAGGCGAACATGACCCCGGCGATGGCGGAAAACAGCCGGGCGCGTTCGGCCCGCAACTGCCGCCAGGCCAGACGAAAGGGGAGCCACATGCTCACGGCTTGATCGCCACCTGCACCTGCATATTGGTGCGTTGCCGCAGGGCCAGGCGCCCGGCCTCATCCAGTGCCAGACGCACTTCAATCGTACGCGCATCCACCGCCGCCACCGGATCGGAGCCAGCCTCGGTGGTCCGGCGCACCATCCAGCCGATTTCCCGGATGCTGGCCTGATAGCGATGGGCATCGCCGGGGACGATGACCTCCGCGAGGTCGCCTTTATGCAGCCGCGGCAGGTCGGTTTCATAGACGTCCGCGACCACGTCCAGATGGTCCAGGTCCGCGAGATCCAGCAGGCCATCATTGCCAATAAGATCGCCCGGGCGGGCGTAGATCTTCAGGATCGTGCCAGCGATCGGGGCGGTGATGCGAGACAAAGCCGCGTCGGCGCGGGCACGGACGAGGGTGCTTTCGGCGCTGCGAAGCTGGGCCTCGGCGACCGCCAGATCCTCGGGCCGCGGGCTCGCGAGCGTATCCAGCTGCGCCACCGCGGCGGCGCGTTCGGCGGTGGCGCGGGTCGCGGCGGCGCGGTTGCGTTCGGCGGTGGCCCGCGCGCCGGCGCCGCTGGGGACCAGGCGTTCGGCGCGTTCGGCGTCCAGGCGGGTGATCTTCTCCTGTTCGGCCAGGCTCACGATACGGGCCCGTTGCTCGGTGATTTCGCTGGGCCGGCCGCCGGCGCGGACCTTGTCCAAAGTCGCACGGGCCTGCGCCGCCGCTGCCTCCGCCTGCGCCACAGCCGCGTCTTTCTGGTCGGCGTCGGACAGAACGGCCAGGATCTGTCCGGCCGCGACCCGGTCGCCCTCCGTCACCAGCAGCGTTTCGACCCGGTTCACGGAGAAGCCGCCGGGTTGCGCCAGTTTGCGCACCCGTGAAGCCGGTTCAACCCGGCCGAGCGCGCCCACGCCAACCGGTACCGCGGCGACCGTCGCGGGCGGCGTTGCGGCGGGCGTGCGCTGCCATGCGAGCAAGCCAGTGCCGGCGGCCAGACCAATGGCGATCAAGGTCAGTCCCGTGGTGCGTTTCATCGTCCGCTCGTCAGTAAGGTGGAGAGCGCCTGATGCACGGCCAGCCGCTCATCCTGTTCCAGCGTGTAGAGGCCAAAGATGCGGGCCATGAACAGCCCGTCGCCGGCGGCCATGATGGCCATGCCATGACCGGAGGGGAGACCATCGGCGGCGACCGCTTCGCGCATCCGCGCGAATTGCGCCCGCACCGGGTCCAGCAACGCGGGGTCGTGATGGAAGGCGGCGAGGAACACGGCCGCGGCCCGATCGCACCGCTCGTTGGATTCGTCCCGAGGCAGGCCGAGCGACCAGTTCAGCATCGCGCGGGCGACACGGCCGGGGCCTTCCGCCTCGGCCGCGATGCCGGTTTCGAAGTCTTCCTGGATGAACGCGGCGAGGCGTTTCAGCAACGCGTCCAGCAAGGCCTCCTTGGAGCCGAAATGGTACAGCAGCCCCCCCTTGGAAATGCCGGCACCATGCGCGGCGGCATCCAGGGTCAGACCGTTGACCCCTTTAGCGCGCACCAGCGCTTCGGCGGCGTCGAGGATGCGGGTCCGGGCATCGGTTGGGGTATCGATCATGGGGTTACTGTACCGTCCAGACGGTCGGTTTGGCAAGCGGTCGTTTAATGCCAGACGCCGTTGATGTTGACCCTCTGGCGATGGTCCAAACTCGTCATGCCGACGTCGGTCGGCATCCACGCCTTTTCCCTGATGAATACGCCAAAGGCGTGGATGCCGACCTCCGTCGGCATGACGGACTTGGGCCACGGCCAGTGAGTCGATATCAACGCTGGTTGGTAAAAGCAGCACCCAGGGCGCAGGCCCAGGGGAGAGGATAGGCGACGGCGCGCCAACCGCGGTGTTTATCTTTGGGTGCTGCTTGAGCGCCGGGCTGCGAAGTTACCCGTCGGCCCGGTTCCGCCCCAAACCGCCTTCAGGCGAAGACCAGCACGGCCAGCCACAGCACGGCCAGCAGTGCGCTGCCGATTTTGGTCGCGATCCGTGATTGCTTGCGCCAGTACCACCAGCCATAGCCGGTCAGCGCGAAGAACGGGACGCAGTAAATCAGCCAGATCGCGGCCTCCCCCAGGTAGCGCGGGGATGCCAACAGCGATTTATTGATAATCGCGCCGCGCAGCAGGCCGGCGACGACGGACAGGGGCACGATGAACATCCGTGGCCAACCGACAAACAGGTTCCAGGACCACGAGTGCAGCCGATTGGCGCAGGTGATGTATTCCATCACCGCGCCGTGGACCGGCACGCAGGCGGGGCCTTTGCCGAACCCGCCGCCGAAGCCGGCCAGGCCCCCGATAACGATGTAAAGCGCCAATAGCCCGAGGAACAATTGGCCCAGCCGCGGTGCCAGCCGGCGGGGGCGAGGCTGGGTCGATTCGTAATGAATGTCCGGCTTCGCCATGTCCCTTACCGCGGCGTTCGTTCAGTGCAGATCGCGCATGGCCTCTAATTGCCCTGGATCGGTCGACGGCACGACCATCAGCACGTCATCAACGCCCAGATCTTCCAACCGCTTAAGCCGATCACGAGCTTCCGGCGGGCGGCAGAGGAGGGAGATTTTGGGGACATGCGATGACACCGAATTGTCGGGATTCTCCCGCAGGTCGGTGAAGACATTGGCCAGAATGACCCGCTTGCCGCCGGCGGCGCGGTACATCTTGATGCCGAGCTCCAGATCCTCCCACGAGCCATGGATGCCGGACGCGATCCAGCCCTGGCAGTGGTTGGCGGCGAGGTTGATCCAACGCTGGCTGCGCCAGGCGCCGAGCATGACCGGCGGGCCGCCTTCGGTGCCCGGCCAGACGGAGATCGGGTTGCCATAGACGCCTTCGCCATTCCAGGTGCGGCGCATGACCTCCAGATAGGCCGGCAGGGTCTTGAAGCGGGCGTCGTAGTCGCATTGCACCGCGTCGAAATCGGCCTTGGTCGAGCCGGAGCCAACCCCGAAGCGCAGCCGGCCCTGCGCCAGCAGGTTCAGGGTCTGGACGCGATGGGCGTGTTCGACCGGGTGGCGCAGCGGGATCTGCACCACGCAGGTGCCAAGCTCGATCCGCTTGGTCGTGGTCGCCAGCGCGCCCAGCAGGATCAGCGGATCCATCGTCGCCCAGCCGCGGGCGAAGGCGTCGGTCACCCACAGCCCCTCAAAGCCCAGCTTTTCGACGTTCTGAGCGATCGAAACGACCTGCTCGACCACCGGCGCGGAGGTATCCTCCGCGAGGCGACGGGGAATGGTGACGATACCGAGCTTCATGGAGGACTCCTGTTTATTGCGTTATTGACGCGATCTTAGAGCGGGATCACCGTCCGGTAAATTGGGCCGCCCGCTTCTCCCGGAACGCCGCCACACCCTCATTATGATCCGCCGTCATCCCCGCATGCTTCTGCAGATCGGCTTCCAGCTGGAGTTGCTGGTCGTAGGTGTTCTCCAGGCTGTCCCAATACATCCGCCGGATCATGCCGAGCGAGCGCGGGCCGTTCGCCAGGCCGCGGGCGATTTCCATCGCTTTCGGCATCAGCTCCGCATCGTCCACGACCCGGTTGATCAGGCCCCATTGCAGCGCGGTCTCAGCCGGCAGCCGTTCGGCCAGCAGCGACAGCTCCATCGCCCGCGACAGGCCGATCAGGCGGGGCAGGATGTAGGTGGAGCCGCCATCGGGGACCAGGCCGATACGCGCGAAGGCCTGCAGGAAGGACGCGGATTTGGCGGCGATCTTCATGTCGCCGGACAGCGCCAGGCTCATGCCCACGCCGGCGGCGATGCCGTTGATGGCGGTGACAACGGGGATATCGAGCTTGCGCAGCCGCACGAAGGTCGGGTTGTACCAGGCTTCCAGGTCGGTTTTTACCTCCCCGCGCAATTCGGCGGCGCGATCGCGCGGCGGGCGGTTGGGGTCGTTCAGATTTGCGCCAGAGCTGAAGGCGCGCCCGGCGCCGGTGATGACCAGGCAGCGGGTGCCGGAGGTCTCGATGATGTCGAGGGCCTCCGTCATATCCTGCTTCAGGTAATAGCCGAAGGCGTTCAGCACGCTGGGATCGTTCAGCGTCATGACGGTGACGGTGTCGTGCGTTTCCAGCCGGATGCGGTCGTGTTTCATGGTGGGCTCCCAGGCGGCGCGCGGTTAGCCCGGCGCCATGATGTGTAGCAGTTGATAGGTCGGGTAAGGCCGGATGTCCTCCGCCCCATGTGCGGCGGGATCGCTGGCGAGCACGGCGTCTCTCGCGGCCGCCAGCGCGTCGGCATCCGCGGCTTCGATCGCCAGCACCCATTCCACCGGCCGATCGGGCGCGCTTTTGGCGGCAAGGGCGGAGGTTGGGCTGGCGGGCTCGCTGGTGTCGCCGATCCAGCCATGCGCGGCGGCGATCTGGCGTAGAGCGGGGAGGGCGGTGACCTGCGCCTCCACCCACGCCCGCAGCTGGGCTTCCGCGCCGGGGGCGGGGTGGAAGTGGATCACGGTCGCGAACCCTCCCGCGCCCTGGCCGGCGGAGGCGATGACCGCGCAGATGCCGCGCAGCGCGAAGGTGAACCCGGCCATGACGTGTTGCGTCCAGGGCGTGGGGTTCGCCAGCTGGGTGCGGTAAGCGCCGGTGGTCAGCACGTCGAGCGTCGCCGCTTCATACAACGCCATGTATTTCGGCGCGCCGGACAAAGCCTTGTAGCGCCGTCCGCGTAGCATGCCGGGGACGGCGGTGCGCTCGGGGATGTGTTCGTTCAGGTACCAGTCGTTGAAACTGTCCTCGATCGCCGGAGCGACCTCATTCCAGACGCCAAGAACCGCTTTCCCGAGCAGCGCCATCAGGGCAGGACCTTCAGCGCGCGATAGGCATCGAGGTGGCGGAGGAACTGGTCTTCCGTGTCCTCGACATGGTGATACCCGGCCTGGCGCGCCTTGGTCATGGACGAAACGATGTCCCAGTCGATGTTCCAGACGAAATCGCCATAGGGCCAGAGCGCCACATCGGCGATATCCGGGTAGAGCAGGCCTTCGCGCGCCGCGATGCGCTGCCAGACGGGGCCTTTATCGGCCATCCAGCGTTCCAGCTTCATCGGCCGGACGATGCCCTGCTTCAGGCCGAAATAATCCGCCAGCCGCGGCCAGAGGTTGGACCAGCGGAACAGATCGCCATTGGTGATGTTGAACGCCTGATTGGCGGCATTCGGATCGCACATGCACCAGAACACGAAGCCCGCGAGCACCGAACAATCGGTGATTTCCGACAGCGCGGTATACGATCCCGGCGCGCCCGGGAAATCAAACGCGACCCCCAGTTCCCGGCAGATCGCCGCATAAGCGCCGACAACCGTTATCAAATTCCGCGCCCGCCCCGGCGCCACATCCACCAGATATTGCGGTCGGCTGGCCGACCAGCTCCAGGATTTGCCTTCGGCGCGGGCGGTGAGAAGGTCCTGCTGGTCGTAGTAGAAATTCGGCGGCATGTGCCGCGGGTCGTTCTCTTTTGTTGGTGAGCGCATCGGGCCGATATGCAGCCCATACCACTTGCCGCCCTCCAGCAGATGCACATGCTTCAGCGACGGCACGTCCGCGGCGTCGAGCAGGTTGCGCAGCAGTGTCAGGTTGGCCGGCACATCCTCCACCCCGCCTTCGCCAAACGGGGCGCGGGCGGCGTAGACCAGATGCGTCACCGCGCCGGCATGGGCGACGGCGGCTTTGCAGGAGTCCAGGCTGGTGAAGTCGGTGGCGATATACCGCACGTTCCCCGGCGGAGGCTCCGCCGGGGGATTGCGGCACAGGCCCACGGCCTGCCAGCCCGGCGTGCGGGCGATCAGCTCCGTGAGCCGGGACGCGGCGGCACCGGTGGCGCCGGCGATGAGGGCGATTTGGTCGGTCATGCCGGCGCCTTCGGGATCAGAGCGGCGCGAGCGGCTTGGCCTCACCGGCCGGCAGCTGCACGTCGGCGACGTTCAGCACCATCGACACCAGGCTGTAGTAGCCAACAGCGCCCACCAGATCCATCACGCCGCGTTCACCGAAACGATCCACCGCCGGCTGGTACTGCGCATCCGGCACGGAGCCGGTGCTGAGCAGGGCATTGGCGAAGTTGTAGACGATGGTTTCATCCGCGCTCATGTTCGCGGGGGTGCGGCCGGCGGCGACATCATCGAGGATGGCCGGGTTCAGGCCGGCATCGATGCCGAGCTTGCGGTGGGCGTAGAACTCATACTGCGCGGTCCACTTGCGGCCGGCCATGCAGATCGCGAGCTCATTCAGCGCTGCCGGGATCGACGAGCCAAAGCGCACATAGGCGCCGACACGCTGCACCAGGTCGCACAGATCGGGGCTGCGCAGCAGGGCGTTGAACGGGCCGCGCAGACCGCCGCCGCGCGGGCCGGACTGGATGGCATCGGCCACCGTCTTCTGCGCGGGCGTGTAGTCGGACGGTTCGAGCTGGGGAAAACGTTGAGCGGACATGATGGTGTATCTCCTGTGGTGAAACGGTTTACGGCATGAACGCGGTCAGGCCGCCATCGACGACGATTTCGGTGGCGGTGATGTAGCGCGCCTCGTCGGAGGCGAGGAACAGCACCGCATGCGCCACGTCCCAGGCGGTGCCCATATGGCCCATCGGCACCGCGCTATGGCGGGCATCGATCAGCTTCTGCAGGTCGTTGCCGCCGACGGTGCGGGCCAGGCGGTGCTCCACCAGCGCGGTGTGCATCAGCCCGGGCACGACGGTATTCACCCTGATGCCCTTCTTGGCATAGGTCCCGGCGACAGAGCGCGACAGCTGGATCACACCGGCCTTGGACGCGCTATAGCCGACATGTGACCGCCCGGAGGCGAAATCGTTGCGCATCCCCGCGACGGAGGCGATGTTGACGATCGCCCCGCCCCCGGTTTCGAGCATCACCGGGATGGCATATTTGCAGCCCAGGAACGCGGTTTTGAGGTTGGAGTTGATCTGACGGTCCCAGACCTCTTCCGTCATCGACACGGGGTCGCCGGGGGCGGAGCCGCCGACATTGTTCACCAGGATGTCGATCTTTTTGAACTTATCGACGCAGGCCTGCACCATCTCGGCGACATCGGCGGCGATGGTCATGTCGCAGATATGGGTGGCGCAGGTGCCGCCCTCGGACTCGATCACCGCCTTGGTGGCGTCCACCGCTTCCTGATTGATGTCGAGCAGGAACACCGAGGCCCCCTGCCGCGCCAGCAGCGTCGCGGTGGCCTTGCCGTTGCCCCAGACCTTGCTGTCCGTGGGCCCGACCTGTCCGGCGCCGGAAACAATCGCAACCTTACCCGCCATGCTGAGCATGCACGTTTCCCCAATCTGTGTTTTGACCGGGGTGATTGTAGGGCGGGTTGGCTGGCGGGAGAAGCCCGGGGGTTATCGGGGGCCGCGGCGGGCGGGTTTTGGGAGCGGTTCCCCGGCCACTTCCGGCAGTGCGCTGAATTCTTCCCGCGCAAGGGCCAGTTGCGCGGCTGGCAGCCGATCCAGGATATTGGGCTGGCGGGCGAGCTCGGCCCGGAAGCCCGCGACCAGGGCGGCGCGGTCCGGCTGTGCCGCAACCCGAGGCATCCGTGTTCTCAGCCCAATCGCTTTGCTCGATACCGGCATTGTCTCATAGCTCCAGGTAGCAATATGGCGGCTTCGCCCCCTCCGGTGCAATCTCGAATCCCAGGCGGCGATAGATCGGCAATGCGCCGGGGAGTGGGCGGATCAGTCGTATCTGGGCTTTCCCCAACAGCCGGGCGTAGCTCGCCGCCGCGACTGTCACGCATTCCGCGATTCGGCCCCGCAAAGGATGCCCGGTATTGGGACTGCCTTCCAACAGCTGGACAGCCAGATGGCTGGCGCCGCGCGAGGGTTTCCCGATTGCCAGGCCGCACAATGTCGGGCCACTCCAGATTGCCACCTCGAACCGGTTCAGGGTTGGCTGTAGGCGGCGGGTTTGGTCTCGCCAGTTCCAGCCGCCGGGTTGCCCTTGTCGGGCGATCCATTGGTGTTCCCAGGCGTGCAGCGCCGCTGGGTTGATGGTCGTGAGTTCGACGGCCGCCGCGCCGGGGGATCGCAGGCGTGCTGCCGCGTCGAGCAAAGCGGCCTCCCGCATGGCATCGTAACGCATGAGGATAGCGCCTTGTGTGCCGGTCATGTGCCGCCATGCTCGGGGAGGGAGGTTGTCGGGCTGTTACGAGGCGATCAAGTGGGGGGCGACGAGGGGACACGCAAGGGTTGTTGGGTCTCAGGGGTATTGCATATGGCAGATTTCCGCCAAAAACCGTCATCCTCGGGCTTGTCCCGAGGATCACCAGCCGCAAGGACATCAGTATTTTACTCATTAAATCAACGGCCGTGGCGCCGGCGGTCCTCGGGACAAGCCCGAGGATGACGGTTTTTAGGCGGGTGCCGCGGCCCCGAAAACCATATGCGATCACCCTGTGTTGGGTCTCTACCCACATTGAACCACCGCCCGGCGTGGGATAGCGTCCTTGTCTCACGGCCTCGATGGAGCAGGCCGGGCAACGATGCGGGATCATGGCGACGCTCAAAGGGTTCATTTGTTATGCGCGCGCCGACCTGAAAATGGTCGAGGCGTTCCATGGCACGCATCTACAGGGCTTCGAGAATAGTTTCGACGTCCATTTCTGGCGTGACTTGCGTAAGCTCGAAGCCGGCGACCATTGGGACAATGAGATCGGCGTGGCCATCGCGGAGGCGCAGGTTTTCCTGCTGCTGATCAGCCCGGCCTGGTGCGCCAGTAAATATATCAAAGACACCGAGCTGCCGAAGATCCAGGCCCACCCCGCCGGAGCGGAGCCCCGGGGGCAGGGGATTCGGTACACTCCTCCGCTGGCTCCGCCGCCGTCTATAAATAAACGGAACGGCCCTAAACCCCCGGAACCCTTGGCGGCCGATCCCGGAATTCACCTGTGCGTCAGCGGGATAGTCATTCACAATCCGGATTGCTCCGTGGCTTTGTGGCTCTGTGGTGAATCCCGCGATATCGACACCCATCCCGCCGCTGACGGCCATGCTCCGCCAAGGACTTGAACCCACCAGCCAAGCCGTCGTAACCACCCCCACCCCACCAGCAAAGGCCCGGAAATCATGATCGAAGTGAACGGCATGGCGCATGTCATCCTCACCGTCTCCCAATGGGAGAAGGCAAGGGCGTTCTACGCCGAAATCCTGCCCTTCCTCGGCATGACCAAGGTCTATGACGGCAACAATTTCCTCTACCATGTCGGCGGCCGCACCGCGATCGGCATTCAGCGCTGCGCCCCGGAGCATGAGCACGAGCGCTTCATCCCCAACCGCGTCGGCATGCACCATCTCTGCCTGCGCGCCCGCTCGAAAGAAGATGTCGACGCCGCCGCGGGCAAATTGCGGGAGATGGGGGCCTTCATCGATCGCGGCCCGATGGAGGGTAGCTTCGCCCCCGGCTACTACTTCTTCGTCTTCGAAGACCCCGACGGTATCCGGTTGGAGATCAACTACATCCCCGGCAAGGGCCTGCTGGTGACCCCGGACAAGCCGCTACTGCCGAGTGAGGACCCGAACTGGGACCAGAACCCCTGATCCGGTCGGCGGCTGGTTCCAGCCTGGTCAACCCCGGAAGTCAAACCCCGTTACCCCAGGATTCCACCGCCGGCATCTCTGGATTCGGGGGGGGGGGGGGGGGGGGGGGGGGGGGGGGGGGGGGGGGGGGGGGGGGGGGGGGGGGGGGGGGGGGGGGGGGGGG
>CAIUPC010000375.1 GCA_903900905.1 uncultured Acetobacteraceae bacterium | reverse complement strand
TCGTGGATGCCGACCTCCGTCGGCATGACGGCGTTGGGGCGCTGCCGGTGAGTCAATGTCAACACGGGCTGGTATTAGACCATGATCGTTTGAGGTTGGATCAACGTACGGGTTCGATCATGGTCTAGCTCTCTGTTTTGTCGCGTGATTCACGTTTTCGGGTGATCCCACTTCAAACGATCACGCTCTAGACAGGAGAAAGGCGTGGGTGCCGACCTGCGTCGGCATGACGGGTCACGATGGCCGGAGGCCTGAAGCCCAAGGTCAGAAAAGCGGCACCGCCAGTCATGCGATCTCAACGCCACCTGCGATCAGACCCGGATGGGGTCAGATCGACCCACGCTTTATGGCGCGATCCCCAGCAGCTTCGCCGCCGTGCCGCCCAGGATCGCGATCCGCTCGTCATCCGTCAGACCTGGCGTATTCAGCACAAGATCGACCTCGGTGCTGGTCCAGGGGAAGGGATAGTCCGTGCCGATCATGATCTGGTTGACGTTGGTTTCGGCGATCAGGTGGCGCAGCGCTTCCGGCGTGAACACGATCGTATCGAAGAACAGCTGCCCATCGCGCAGATAGGCCGTCGGCGCCTTCTTCGGCAGCGGGCCGACCCGATTGGGGAAAGTGCGCGTGACCGCGTCGGAGCGATTGGCATAGGACGGCAGGAACCCGCCGCCATGCGCGGCGCAGATCTTGAGGCCCGGGAAGCGGTCCAGCGTGCCCTCGAAAATCAGATGCGACAGCGCGATGGTGGTTTCCAGCGGGTTGCCGATAGTATTGGTCAGCAGGCCGCTGCCATTCAACCGGCCGCTGGGCTCAAGCTCCCGCACGCCCAGCGGGTGCATGAAGACCAGCACCCCCAGTTCCTCACACTTCGCCCAAAACGGATGAAAGCGCGGATCGGCCAGTTCTTCCCCGGCCACGCTGCCACCCACGCCGACGCCGCGGAAGCCGAGCTTTTTGACCGCGTATTCCACCTGTTCGGCCGCGAGTTCCGGGTGCTGCAACGCAGCGGTGGCATAGGCGACGAAGCGGTCCGGATGGGCGCCGCAGAACTCGACCAAAGTCTCGTTCTGCACCTTGATCAGTTCGGCCGCCTCATCGCGCGACGCGCGGTACCAGAACGGGTTGATGCTCAACGCCTCGACATCGATGCCCTGCGCGTCCATCGCGGCGAGGCGGACGCTGGTGTCGTCCATCAAAAGACCGGGTGCCTCGAGCGGGTGATTGATGATCGCCGCCGCCTTGGGAACGATGCAATGGGCATGCACGTCGATGGTTTTGATGCGCTTGCCGTTGACCACAACCTCCCGCCGCCGGGGGGCCGCATCGGGCGGCTGGGCGGCAACCGTCATGCCGCAGCCGACAAAGGCAATGCTGGCCATCGCGGTGGTCAAAAGCTGCCCGGTGATCGACATGACGCTTCCCTTAATGCGTTGTTACGGCAGCATGCGCCAGGTTCCGGCGCCGCGAAAGGGGTGATTTTTTCCGTTGCGGAGGCGAAACAAGAAGGGTCAGCGCCGCCGGCGAACGGCGGCAACGCCAGCGAAACCGCTGGCCAGCAGCATGAGGCTTGCCGGCTCAGCCACGTCGAATGCACCGGCAAACACCGCGTTCCCCACCTGGGTTCCCATGACAACGGCCGAGGTATTGTCGTAGCTGTAGTGAACCCCGCCATAAATCCGGCTCAGGCCATTCTCCGCGGAGGCTGCCGAGAAACTGGTATAAGTGCGGGTCTCCGCCGTCGAATCCGAACCCACGGTGAAGGTGAACTGGTCGGTGCCGAAGAAGTCCGCGAGCACCGTCGCCACCGCGGCCCCAAACGTGCTGTGGCCGGAGCCATAGGCGGGAAAGGCCGGGGTGGCGTGCAGATCCGGCAAGGTCTGGTCGACGACCGCGGTATTCAGCGCCGGCCACCACAGCGAACCCGGATCATAGTTGGGATTACTGGGGTCGTTCACCGCGGTGACGGGACGCCAGACATTATAGAAAAACTTGTTCTCCCATTGCGCGATGGAAGCATCCCCCATCGCCGTGCTGACCAGCGCGAACAGCCGCGCATCCTGCAGCAGGCTCAATGGCGTTGCCAGCGAGGTGGAAATCCCGACCGTCGCCTCCACCCACTGGCCCGGCGGCTTGTAGGTGCCGTTCGCATCATTGGACCAGAACAGCGCCGTCGCATCATTGGCGGCCTTCTGCTCCGGGGTCAGCGCATATTGGCCGCACACCGCGTCGGACGGCGCGATTGTCCCACCCCAGCACTGCACCTGCAGCAACGCGTCGTTATAGTCCGCGCTGCCGACAGAAGGCGGCGGCGGGGAGCGGAACGCGCTTCCCGACGGGATCACGAAGGGGGTCACCGCGCCCCAATTCGGGGTCACGCCGTTCGCGAAATTCGGCGGTGTCGGGCGCCACTGGCCGACAACCGTGCTCCCGCTATCAACCGGCATGATGCTGTGGGAACCATCGGTGGCGCCGCGCGCCAAGGCCTGGGCGGCGGCCGTCGTGCCCAGTGCCTCACCGATCGCGATGGCGGAGCCCGGCGCCGGGCTGGTGTAACCAAACATCGCGGCATAACTGGCGGCGTCGCTGCCCAGGGCCGTCTGACTTGCCGTGCTGGTGAAGAGAGAAAGGGCCGTTTGCCGCCCGGCCTCAAACGCCGCGGCGGCGGCATCAGCACCCGCGACAGCCCCGCCGCTATATCCGAGCGGCCTGAGGGTCAGACCCGAGGCCGCATCCACCGCATTGAACATCGCCTGATTGATGATCGCGATGTCATAGGCCGACTGCGTCGGGGACATCAGGTCATTGCGGATACCCTGCAGGAGTTCCTGATTCCAGAACTCGATTGGGTTCAGCGTCCCGGCCTGGACGGGCATCGAAACAGCGGAGAGAACAGCGGCACCAAAGAGGGAGCGTAGCCCGATCGTGGTGCAGTGCCATAACCTTAGGTTGTATTTCATAGCTCAGTTTCGCGCGAAACGAGCAGCCAATCAAGCCATTCACAAAAAATACATTGATTTGGATACTAAAACACCGGCGCGCGGTAACACCGACGGGATTGGCTGGGGGACCTGGATTCGAACCAAGGATGCCCGGGTCAGAGCCGGGAGTTTTACCGCTAAACTATCCCCCATCGCCTGCCAATTTCGGCGCGGGCGGGCGCAATACCACTTCCCCCCACCGCCCGCAACACCGCATCGCCCGCCAACCGCCTATTTCAGCAAAAACCAAATCCGGAACAGCAGCGTCTCCGGCCAGGTCTGGCGGCGGAATTCCGGCATGCGCAACACCTGAAGCCGCCGCTGACGCCCGCCCTCGAGCCCCCAGGCGATATGCGCGAGCTGGGACCGGGCCAGCGGACTCAACGCGTCGGATCGCGCCGACAGTGCCGCCACAAACCCCCGCAGCAGCCGCATATAGGGCTCCGGCCCGCGCCGCAGCGCCGCGATGGCACGCCGGACCAGGCCATTGGGGGCGCCAATGGCGTTCGATTCATGCTGCCGGTAGAGCACCGTCGGCTCCGGATCCGCCAGCAGCGGCCCGCCATGCGCGGACACCATGATATAGCTCCACCAATCATGCAGGCTGCCAGGCGGCGGGGTGCTGCCCGCCACCAGCGCCATCGCCGCGCGATTCATCAGCACCGTGCAGCCGGTCGCCAGGTTCTGGGTCAGGCAGGCCGGGAACCCCGGCGGCCGGCGCAGACGGAACGACAGCGCGATCCGGCGCAGCCCGGCGTCAACCAGCACCTGCCGGGCGAAATAGAGCGCCGGCAGCGGCTCGGCCACCGAAGCCAGCGCGCGCACACCGCGGGTCAGTTTTTCCGGCAACCAGACATCGTCCTGATCCGCGAAGGCCACCAACGGATTGCCATCGGCATGAGCCCGCCGCAGCAGCCGTATGAAACTCTCCGTCGTCCCCAGCCGCCCATTATCGGCCAGAGCGATGGCGCGCCCCGCCTCCAGCCGCGCCATGAAATCGCGCATCAAGCCTGGCGTTCCATCCGTCGACCCGTCATCGCGCCAATACAGCACCCAATCCTGATGCGTCTGGCTGAGCAGGCTATGGAGCTGGGGCGTGAGATAACGCTCGCCCTGATAGGTCGAGAGAAGAATCGCCACGCGTGCCAATTGGAATCAGGCCTCCGCGCCGGCGAGCAGCACTGCCACCGTGCGGGCGACGCTGTCACGCCATGCCGGCAGGCGCACGCCAAACACCCGTTCCAGTTTCGCGCAATCCAACCGCGAATCAGCCGGCCGCCGCGCCGGGGTCGGCCAGTCCGCGGTCGCGATCGGGTCCACGCGTGGCGGTGTCATGCCGCGTTCGGCCGCGGCCTCAAAAACCGCGCAGGCGAGGCCATGCCACGTCGTCTCCCCCGAACCCGCCGCGTGAAACACGCCTGCGTATTCCTGCCGCCACCCCTGCTCCATGCGATCCGCCATCGCCAGAATGGCACTCGCCAAATCCGGGGCCGCGGTCGGGCAGCCGCGCTGATCCGCCACGACCGTCAGCCGATCACGGCTCTTGCCAAGGGTGAGCATCGTGCGGACAAAATTTTTGCCGGTGGCCGAATACACCCACGACGTTCGCACGATCGCGGCCCGCGCGCCGGAGGCCAGGACCGCGTCCTCCCCCGCCAGCTTGCTCACGCCATAGACGCCCTGCGGGCAGACCGGGTCACCTTCGTGATAGGGCGCCCCTTTGGCGCCGTCGAAGACATAATCGGTGGAGACATGGATCAACGGCACATCATGCGCGGCGCACAGCCGGGCCAGGATCGCCGGGCCATCACGGTTGGCGCGAAACGCCGCATCCACGTCGTTCTCCGCCGCATCCACCGCCGTATAGGCAGCCGCGTTGACCACCAGGGCCGGATTGGCGGCATGGAATACGGCCGCAATCGTCTCGGGTCGGTCAAAATCAAAATCCGGGCGGCCAAGGCGGAGCAAAGGCCGATGCGCGGCCGCCACCAACGCCGATGCCAGCTGCCCCTCCCCACCCGTCACCATGATCGGCCGATCAGACATGGAACCAGGACTCGGTGATGGCAGAGAGGGGCGGTAGGAGCTTGTCCTTGTCTGACAATATCTCGTCGCCCGCGGCAATCGGCCATGCGACCGCGAGGTCGGGATCGTTCCAGATCACCCCACGTTCGGCCGCTTTGTCATAGGGGGCGGTGACTTTGTAAATCACCTCAGCCTCTTCCGTCAGGGTGCAGTAGCCGTGCAGGAATCCCACCGGCACCCAGATCTGCGCCCCGTTCTCAGCGCTCAGCTCCACCCCGACCGATTGTCCGTATGTTGGCGATCCCCGGCGCACATCCACCGCCACATCCCAGATTGCCCCGCGCACGACCCGCACCAGCTTGCCTTGCGCATTCGGGCCGATTTGCAGATGCAGCCCGCGCACGACCCCAAGCCCGCGGGAAAGCGCATGATTGTCCTGGATAAACGGCCCCGGCACCCCAACAGCGGCGAACCGCGCCGCATTCCAGGTCTCCGAGAAGAACCCACGGGCATCGTGAAAACGCGCCGGAGTCAGCAGCTTCACATCGGGAATGGCAAGGCTTTCAGCGTTCACCCCAGCACCCCATCGGCGAGGTCGCGCAACACCCGTCCCAGATCGGTCTTACCGAGCCCGCCGGCCTGGTCACGCAGTTGATCCGCGCCGATAAAGCCCATGCGAAAAGCCACTTCCTCCGGGCAGCCGACAAGCATGCCGGTGCGGGACTGGATGGTTTGCACGAAGGTCGCTGCCTGCAACAGGCTGTCGGGGGTACCCGCATCCAGCCAGGCATAGCCGCGCGAAAGTTGTTCCACCCGCAACGTCCCGGCTTCGAGATAGACCTTGTTCAGGTCCGTGATCTCCAACTCGCCACGCGCGGAGGGGCGGATGCTGGCGGCGATGTCCGTCACCTGTTTGTCGTAGAAATACAGGCCCGTCACCGCCCAGTTGGATTTCGGCGCCACCGGCTTTTCGACAATTTCCGTGGCCTGTCCATCGGCGTCGAATGAAACCACGCCATACCGCTCCGGATCGCGCACGCGATAGGCGAACACCGTCGCGCCGGCCTCACCGGACGCCGCGCTACGCAGCAGCGCCGAGAGATGATCGCCGTGGATGAGATTGTCCCCCAGTGCCAGCGCACAGGCCTCCCCGGCGATCCAGTCGCGCCCAATCAGAAAGGCCTGCGCGATGCCATCCGGGCTGGGCTGTTCGGCATAAGCGAACCGCACCCCGAACCGGCTGCCATCGCCCAGCAGGCGGCGGAATTGCGGCAGATCCTCCGGCGTGGAGATCAGCATGATGTCGCGAATTCCGGCGAGCATCAGCGTCGACAGCGGGTAATAGACCATCGGCTTGTCGTACACCGGCAGCAACTGCTTGGACGCCGCCAGGGTCATCGGATGCAGGCGGGTGCCAGAACCGCCCGCGAGAAGAATGCCCTTCATCAGATTTTGACCTCAAACAAGCGTGCGGCGTTCATGAAGTGGACCCGAGCCGCTGCCCAGCGTAGCGCGCGGCCCGCACCGAGCGCCACCAGGCTTCGTTATCCAGATACCAATCGATGGTGCGCGCCAAACCGGTTTCGAAATCGTGCGGCGCCCGCCAGTCCAGCGCGGCCTCGGTCCGGGCCGGGTCGATTTCGTAGCGGAAATCATGGCCCGGGCGGTCGGTAACAAAGCGGATCAGCCGCGCCCGCGGGCCGGCGGGGTCTGGCACGCGCAGATCCAGATGGGCGCAGATCGCATGCACGACCTGCAGGTTCGTGCGCGGCTGCCGCCCGCCAATCGCGTAGGTCGCCCCAACCTGACCATGTTCCAGCACAAGCACCAGCGCGGCGGCGTGGTCTTCGACAAACAGCCAGTCGCGGATGTTGGAACCATCGCCGTAAACCGGCAGTTCCTTGGATTCCAGAGCGTTCAGCGTCACCAGCGGAATCAGCTTTTCCGGAAATTGCCAGGGCCCGTAATTGTTGCAGGTGTTACTGACAATCGTTGGCAACCCATAGGTATGATGCCAGGCCCGCACGAGGTGATCCGACGCCGCCTTGGTCGCCGAATAGGGGCTGCGCGGATCGTAGGGGGTGGTTTCCGTAAAAGGCGGATCACCGTGATCGAGCGCGCCAAACACCTCATCGGTGGAGATGTGATGGAACCGGAACGCCGCCCGCCGCGCCGGGCTCAGCGCGGTGTAATGCCGGCGCGCCGCTTCCAATAAGGTGAAGGTGCCAACGACATTGGTCTGCACGAAATCCGACGGCCCATCGATCGAGCGATCCACATGGCTTTCCGCCGCGAGATGCATCACCGCGTCGGGATCATGGGCCTCGAAGATTTGCCGCATCGCGGCGGCGTCGGTGATATCGGCGCGGATCAGCAGATGGCGGGCATGGTTGCGCCCCTCCTCCAGCGCGTCTTCCGACGCGGCGTAGGTCATCTTGTCCACATTGACGATCGTATGATCGCTTGCGCGCAGGAGGTGGCGCACCACCGCGGATCCGATGAACCCGCAGCCGCCGGTCAGCAACACCTTCATCGGCCCGCACACTCCTCAACTCAGCGCCGCGCCGGGTTATGCCGCATCGTACCCGGTTCAGGGAAGCGGGCTTACAACCGCCCGAGCAACCAGCCCAACCACACGAACACCAGGCACAACACGACCGAGCCCAGGATATAGCCGAACGCCGGCACGATCTCCCCGGCTTGCAACAACTCCAGCGTTTGCAGGCTGAACGAGGAAAATGTGGTGAACCCGCCGCAGATCCCGACCATCACGAAAATGCGGAAATCCGGATGCACGCCCATACGCGCCGGGGTCAGGGTTAACCCCGCCATCGCCCCGATAACGAATGATCCCAAAACATTGATCAGCAGCGTACCCCAGGGAAACCGCGCCCCGACCAGAGCCGCCATCGTGCCGGCCACCCAGAACCGGGCGACGCTGCCCAGCGCCCCGCCCAACGCAACGGCGAGATAGGTGCCCATCAGGCCTTGGCCACGTTCCAAAACACCGGCACCGGCCCCTTCAGGTGCCCGGTCAAAGATTTGCGCCACGCTGCCGACTGAAAATACTGGCCGAGCGGAACGTAAGGCGCTTCGGTGAAGACCTCATCCTGCAATGCCACGGCCAGCTTCTTGCGTTCGCCGGCATCCGCTTCGTCCATCCAGGCATCGTGGATCTGCTCCAGCTTCGGCGCATCCGGCCAGCCGAACCAGGCCTTCGCGCCATTCCCGCGCGCCGCCGGCACCGCCAGCGGATTGAGGTAATCGACCGCCGGGAACGCGGCGCAGAACATCGACCAGCCGCCTTTGTCCAACGGCTCTTTGCTGGTGCGCCGTTGCACCACCGTGCCCCAGTCCATCGCCTGATCATCGACATTGACGCCGATTTTCTTCAGCGTGGCGGACAGCACCTGCGACATGGCGTCGTAGAAGGGCTGATCGGTCGGGTGCAGCAGCACCAGCTTCTCCCCCGCGTAACCCGAGGCTTTCAGCATCGCCTGGAGTTCCGCCAGCGGCTTCGTGCCGCCGAGACGATCCATCCCGGCGGTGTTGACCGAGTCCGTGCCCGGCAGGAACAGGCCGATGGGGGCATTATAGGCGGTGGAATCGTCGCCCATCACCGCCTGCATGACCTCGACCGGGTTCACCGCCGCCAGAATCGCCTGCCGCACCGCGCGGTTCGCTGTTGGCCCCTGCATCGAATTGAAGCGCGCCACCGGATAGAGGCCGTAGGGGTCCAGGCGATCAACCACCACATCCTTATTCTTGCGCAGCAGCGGCAACAGGTCCGGCAGCGGCATCTCGATCCAATCGACCTCCCCCACCGACAGCGCGTTGGCGGCGGTGGAAGGATCGGGGATGATCCGCCATTCGATGCGATCGACCAAGGCGCGTCGGGCGCCAGCGGTGAAATCGGGCGCATCCTCCCGCGGCTTGTAAGCGGCGAATTTGCTGAACACGGCGCGGCTGCCGGAGTTGTATTCCGACGGTACGAAGCGGAAGGCGCCGCTGCCGACGACTTCATTGATCTGTTTGAACGGATCGGTCGCGGCGATGCGGGCGGGCATAATAACCGGCGGGCTCGGCTGCGTTTTCGCCAGCACGAAAGGCAAAGCAGCGAAGGGTTTCTTGAGCCGGAAGACCAGCGTGCGGTCATCAGGCGCCTCCAGCGCATCGAGTCGCGCGTCCAGGATCTGGCCCACGCCATCGCGCTTCATCCAGCGCCGTAGTGAGGCCTCGCAATCGCGCGCCAGGACCTTTTCGCCGTCGTGGAAGATCAATCCGTCCCGCAGCCTGATGGTCCAACGCTTGCCATCGTCCTCAGTCGTGTGCCCCTCCGCCATCTGTGGCTTCGGGTTCAGCTTCGAATCCATGCCGTAGAGGGTTTCGAACACCAGGAAGGCGTAGTTCCGG
Source organism: uncultured Acetobacteraceae bacterium (assembly GCA_903900905.1). Lineage (GTDB taxonomy): Bacteria > Pseudomonadota > Alphaproteobacteria > Acetobacterales > Acetobacteraceae > Rhodopila. The sequence continues at coordinate 2,307 of CAIUPC010000375.1, read as the reverse complement.
GTGACGGTGGCGGTGGTCCAGATCGGGTCCAGGCTCGTGAGATTGGCCTGCGGCACGAACACCAGCGGCTTGATCCCCTGCGCGATGGCGGGGCTGGCGAGGCTGGCAGCGGCGGCGGCCAGGAAAGTGCGGCGGTGCATGGTCGGATCCTTTTACGCTCGGTCCGCGGGCATAGAGCATTTTCCAACGATCTTTGGGAGTCGTCGGCATACTGGAGCTGCGTTTAATATCAACCGCCGTTGCTGTTGACTCCGGAGCAATCCGGTGAAGCCTCTCAGTGCACGAATTGGGGCGTTGGCTGGCCCCACGCGTCATCCCCGGGCTTGTCCCGGGGACCAAGACCCGCACGATTTCGCGAATCTCTGCCGCGATTGATCCCCGGGACAAGCCCGGGGATGACGTGAGGAGAGCATGGCCGGCTTCACCCGATTGCCCTGCTTTTGATTCACACTCTCAACGTCATGGCCCGGCTGGTCCGTTATTGCCTGGCTGGCCATCAACCAATCGCGACATTATCCAGCAACCGAACCGGCCCCAGCCGTGCCGTCGCGATCAGCCGTGAACCCGTCCCAACGGTCTCCACCGGCGCCAGCGTCGGCCCATCCACCAGCGCCAGGTAATCCACCGCGAAACCCGCCGCGGTCAGCGCCTCACGCGCCGATGCCAGCACCGGCGCCGCCACCGCGCCGCCCGCCAGATCCCCCGCCACCGACCGCAGCACGCGATACAACGCCGGCGCCACCGCCCGCTCATCCGGGTTCAAAAACCGGTTGCGCGAGGACATCGCCAACCCGTCCGCCTCCCGCACCGTCGGCACGCCCACGATCTCCAACGGCAGCAGCAAATCGGCGACCATGCGCTTGATCACCTGCAACTGCTGCCAGTCCTTCTCCCCGAAATAAGCGCGGTCCGGGCGCACCTGGCCGAACAGCTTGGCGCAGACCGTCGCCACGCCGCGAAAATGGCCGGGGCGTGCATCGCCCTCCCACCGTTCGGCGGGGCCGGCCAGGCTGATCGTCGTCGCCTCCCCCGGCGGGTACATGGTCGCGACATCCGGCAGCCACACCAGCGCGCAGCCGCACGCCTCCAGCGCCGCCAGATCCCCGGCCTCATCGCGCGGATAGCGGGACAAGTCCTCCGTCGGCGCGAATTGCAGCGGGTTCACGAAGATCGACGTCACCGCCGGCGCGCCGGAGGCCACCGCCTCCCGCACCAGGGTCTTATGGCCCTCGTGCAACGCGCCCATGGTCGGGACAAAGGTCAGGCCGCCAAATTCGGCGCGTAAAGACGCGCAGGCGGCGCGCAGATCAGTCAGGGTGCGGGCGATTATCATGATCGGAAACTTGGTACAGCCGGCCATTCAGCGCAACATGCATCCGAACAACAGGAGGCATGCTCAATGAAACTCCAAGGCCAGACCGCCCTCATCACCGGCGGCTCCCGCGGTATCGGCCGCGCCACGGCGCTCGCCTTCGCGGCCGAAGGCGCCGACATCGCATTCTGCCATCTGAACGACGACACCCAGGCCGATGACACCGCGGCCGCGATCACCGCGCTCGGCCGGCGTGCCATGCACCGTTCGGTCGATGTCCGCGACATCGCCGCCGGCCGGGCCTTCGCCAGCGAGGTCGAAGCCACCTTTGGCCCGGTCGATATCCTGTTCAACAACGCCGGCATGAACATCCGCAAACCCTTCGAGACCTATACCGAGGCGGAGTTCGACTCCATCCTCGGCGTCCATCTCAAGGGCATGTTCTTCATGGCCCAGGCGCTCTACCCCGCGATGGTCGCGCGCGGCCGGGGTTGCATCATCAACGTCGCCTCCCAGCGCGGGCTCAAGGGCGCGGTCAACGCCTCCGTCTACTCCGCCGCCAAAGCCGCGATCATCGGTTTCACCAAGGCCCTGGCGTGGGAGGCGACGCCCAAAGGCATCCGCGTCAACGCCATTGCCCCCGGCCCCATCGTCACCGACCTCACCGCCACCATGACCGAAGCCGATCGGCAGACCTTCATCGACGCCCTGCCAATCGGGCGCTTCGGCCGGCCGGAGGAGATCGCGGCGACGGCTTTGCTGCTGGCGGGACCGGATGGCGGTTTCTATGTCGGGGCAACGCTGTCACCCAACGGCGGCGATGTGATGTATTAGAGCGTGATTGCGTGAAGTGGAATCACCCGAAAACGTGAATCACGCGTCAGCAGCCGCTGCGATTGACACAGCCGCGCGTCAGCATACTGGCGTATTGCGAATAATGACGATCTGATAAAATCCAACATAAATAACCTCGCATGAACATGCGTAAGGATCAG
>CAIUPC010000374.1 GCA_903900905.1 uncultured Acetobacteraceae bacterium | reverse complement strand
GGGTCAAGCCCGAGGATGACGGGAGGGGGACGCTTGCAGGCAAGGCGGCACCACGGTCCTGCCAGATAATGTCGGCGGGATCAGGAAAGAGGACGCCCCCTGGCCGCGCGGCTTCCACCCTGGCGGCCAGCGGCTGCCCGGGTACCGACCACCGTGCCGCCAGCGGCAACCCGCTTATGATCGCATCGAATTCCTCCGGCGGCGGGCCGTCACCCAGCAGCAGGAACCGACGCACGCCGAATCGCAGCCCCTCGCGCAGGAAGCCGGGGAGGGTCACCGCCGCATCCTCCACCCAGGCCACGCCTTGGCCGATGGTGGCGGGCATCAGGCTTGTTCCGCCACCACGTCGCGCATGGCCTTCACCTTGTCCACCCGGCGGCCGTCCATTTCCAGAACCTCGAACAGCCAGCCGGCGAAGACGATGCGATCGCCCGCTTTCGGCACCCGGCGCAGCAAGGCCAGCAGCAGGCCGGCGAGGGTGTGGTAGCTGCCTTCCGCCGGCAGGTCGGGCAGGGCCAGCCGCGCCTTCACCTCATCGACCGGCATTGAGCCATCCATGACCAGCGTGGTCTCACCATCCGGGCCGGTGGTGCTGACCTGGGATTCCGAATCGGTGGGATCCCCGACAATGGCTTCCAGCACATCGGCCGCGGTCACCACGCCTTCGAAGCTGCCGTACTCGTCCATGACCAGCGCCAGGCCGAGCACATCGGCCTTCAACCGCTCCAGCGCGTCCAGCGCCGTCACCGTATCGGGCACGATAATCGGCTGCTTCAGGGCCGCGGAGACGGACAGATCACCGCCGCTGAGGATGCGGTCCAGCAGGTCCTTGGCCTGCACCACGCCCACCACATTGTCGATCGAGCCATCGCAGACCACGAAGCGGGAGTGTGGCGCGGCCTTCAGGGTGGCCGCGATATCCTTGGGCGGGTCGGTGCGGTCGATCCAGTGCAATTCCGTGCGCGGCGTCATGATCGCGCGCACCGGCTTATCGGCCAGGCGCAGGACGCGTTCGATCATGTCGCGCTCCTCATGCTCCAGCACGCCGGTCTGGGTGCCCTCGGCCAGCAGCATTTTGAGCTCTTCTTCCGTCACCGACTGCGCCGGGGCGCGGTGCAGGCCCATCATGCGCAGGATCAGGCCGGACGAGGCCCCCAGCAGCCATACGGCGGGCGCGGCCAGCTTCGCCATGCGGACAATGGCGGGCGCGGCCCGGCTGGCGGTCATTTCCGGATTGCGCAGCGCCAGATGCTTGGGCACCAGCTCACCGATCACCAGGGTCAGATAGGTCGTCACGATGACGACCACGGCCAGGGACAGCGTCTCCTCCGCGCCGGCGAGGATCGGGAAGGTTTCCAGCCAGAACTGCAAATGCGCCGCGATCCGGGCGCCGCCGAACACGCCGGTCAGCACGCTGATCAGGGTAATGCCGATCTGCACGGTGGGGAGGAAGAGTTGCGGGTCCTCGGCGAGGGCGCGGGCGGCGGTGGCGCCGGCGACGCCCTTGTGTTCCAGCACCGCGAGCCGGGCGCGGCGCACGGATACGAGGGCGAGTTCGCTCATGGAAAACAGGCCGTTCAGAACGACCAGGAGGAGGACGATAAGGATTTCGAACGTGATGCCCATGTCGTGGCTGTTTCGCGGTCCTGTGCTGTTGCGATTGTCACCATAGCATGGATGGCGGGAATCGCGCAGGGGCGTCTGTCAGGGGCGGCACGATGGGTTGATCGGCGTGGGGGCGGCCTCCCCGCGCCGTTCGGCCCCCCGCATCATCCCGCCCCCCGTCATCCCCGGGCTTGTCCCGGGGACCAAGGTTTCC
>CAIUPC010000373.1 GCA_903900905.1 uncultured Acetobacteraceae bacterium | reverse complement strand
GCCAACCGGTGTCCCGGTTCGAGGACCCGCGCCTGTTGCGCGGTCAGGGGCGGTTCATCAATGACGTGAACCTGCCGGGGCAGGCCCACGCGGCGATGCTGCGCAGCCCGCACGCGCATGCGCGAATCGTCGGCATCGATACCAGCGCCGCCCTGGCCGCACCCGGCGTGCTGGCGGTGTTTACCGAGGCCGATCTGGCGGCGGCGGGAATGGGGACGATGCGGGTGGCGCTGCCGCGCAAGCGCCCGGATGGCTCGCCCTTGTTCTATGTCCCGCATCCCGGCCTGGCGCGCGGCTTCGTGCGCTATGTCGGCGATCCCGTGGCGATGATCGTGGCGGAGACGCTGACCCAGGCCCGCGACGCGGCGGAGCTGGTGGCGGTGGAGTACGAACTGCTGCCATCCGTCACCGAGACGGCGCGGATTTTGGACGACGATGCGCCCGCGGTCTGGGCGGAGTGCCCGGGCAATCTGTCGCATATTTTCGAGCAGGGGAATCGCGCCGCGACCGAGGCCGCCATCGCCGGCGCGGCGCATGTGGTGACGCAGCGCATCGTCATCTCCCGCGTCTACGCGCAGTTCATGGAAACCCGCGGTGCCATCGGCGCGTATGACGCGGGGGAGGAGCGCTACACGCTCTATGCCGATGTGCAGTATCCGCACCGGGTCCGCGATGCCCTCGCGCGCAATATCTTCAAGATCCCGGAAAGCAAAATCCGCGTCATCGCCGGCGATGTCGGCGGCGGGTTTGGCACCAAGGGCTGGCAATATGTCGAACACCGCCTGACGCTGTTCGCGGCAAAGGCCCTCGGCCGCCCGGTGAAATGGACCAGCACCCGCAGTGAGGCGATTCAGTCCGACGAACATGCCCGCGACAATATCGCCGAGGCGACGCTGGCATTGGACGCCGACGGGCGATTTCTGGGCCTGCGGGTCGATACGCTGTGCAATGTCGGGGCCTATATCTCGGCGGAGCGCAATCTGCTGTCCACGTTCAGCAATGTTTCGACCCTCGCCGGGACCTATGTCATTCCGGCCGCCTATACGCATGTGAAAGTAGCGTTCTCCAACTCCAACCCCACGGCGCCGTATCGCGGGGCCGGCCGGCCCGAGGCCACCTATGTCATCGAGCGTCTGATCGACACCGCCGCCGCCCGGCTTGGCATCGACCGGGTCGATCTGCGCCGGCGCAATTTGATCCCGGAAGGCGCCATGCCCTATCGCAACCCATTCGGGGTCAATTACGATTGCGGTGCGTTCGAGCGTGGCATGGATGCCGCCTTGGCGCTGTCCGACTGGGACGGGTATCCCGCTCGCCAGGCCGAGTCCGCTGCGCGCGGGCGCCTGCGCGGCATCGGCCTGGTGAACGCGATCGAACGCGCCGCCTCCCCTGGGTTGGAATTCGCGGAAATCCGGTTCAATCCTGGCGGCTCAGCCATGGTGCTGATGGGCACCAAAAACCAGGGCCAGGGCCACGAGACGATGTATAAGCAGATCGTTAATGATAGGCTTGGACTGGACCCGCACGAGGTGCAGTTCATCGACGGCGACACCGATCGGGTGGCGTTTGGTATCGGAACGATGGGATCGCGATCGACGGTTATCGGCGGCTCCGCGCTGACGGTCGCGGCGGGAAAGATCTTGGTCAAAGCCCGTAAAATCGCCGCCCATCTGCTGGAAGCGGCGGAGGCTGACCTGGAATTCAAGGATGGGGTGTTCAGTATCGCCGGCACCGATAAAGGCGTGACCATCAAGGCCGTCGCCATGGCCGCTTTCCAGCCCGCCCGCCTGCCACCAGGGCTGGAGCCGGGCCTGTACGAAACCGGCACGTTCACGCCAAAACAGGACACCTACCCCAACGGCTGCCACGTTTGCGAGGTCGAGATCGATCCCGAAACAGGCGCGGTCGAGGTGCTGCGCTACGCCGTCTCCGACGATGTCGGCACCGTCATGAACCCCATCGGCCTGAAGGGCCAGATCCACGGCGGCGTCGCCCAAGGCCTGGGCCAGGCGCTGATGGAGCAGGTGGTCTACGACCCGCATTCCGGACAGCTTCTGACCGGCAGTTTCATGGATTACGCCATGCCGCGCGCCGATACGACCTGCGACATCAAGATCGTCAGCAACCCGGTGCCAACAGCGTTGAACCCGCTGGGTGCCAAAGGCGCCGGCGAGGCCGGCACCGTCGGCGCCATCCCCGTGATCGTCAACGCCATTCTGGACGCGCTGGCGCCACATGGCGTCACCGATATCGAAATGCCAGTCACCAGCGAACGCATCTGGCGCGCGCTGCAAGAAGGAGTAGCCTGAGATGAAAGTCGGCCTGATGATCAACACCCAGTTCCCGGAGGGAACAAACGTCGCACAACGGGTGCCCGAGATCGTAACGCAGGTGAAGACCGCGCGCGACGCCGGTTTTTCATCATTGTGGTTTCCACACCACTGGCTGACCTACCCGATGCAGATGCTGCAAATCTCGCCGCTGATGGGCTATATCGCGGCCCATGCGCAGGGCATGACCATCGGGCCGAATATCCTCATTCTGCCGCCGCAAAACCCCATGCATGTGGCGGAAGAAGCCGCGACCTTGGACGTGCTGACCGGCGGTAATTACATCCTCGGCCTCGGCCTGGGTTACCGCCAGCCGGAATTCGACGCCTTCGGCATTCCGCTGACCGAGCGCGCGCCGCGCTTCAATGAGGCGATTGGCCTGATGAAACGCCTCTGGACCGAGGACAAAGTCACCCATAAAGGCCGCTTCTATACCGTCAACGATGCCGGCATCGGTGTGAAACCGGTCCGTCCGGGCGGGCCGCCGCTGTATATCGGGGGTTCGTCCGATGTCGCCGTGCGCCGTGCCGCGCGCATCGGCGATGCCTGGATCATCGTCAACAGCAACGGTCTGAGCCATTCCGAGCCGTTGATGAAAACCTACCGCTCCGCTCTGACCGAATACGGCCGCACGGCGACCGATTTCCCGATCATGGTGGAATGCTATGTCGGCGCCAACAACGCCACCGCGCATGAGGAATGCCGCGAACCCCTGCAATACAAATACGCCGCCTACGCCGCCTGGGGCTTCGAAGGCCGCAAGATCGAAATGGGGTTCGAGGACTACGCCCGCGACAAATTCATCATCGGCGACAAGGTCAAGGTGAAAGAGGAAATCGCGCGATATAACGAAATCCTCGGCGTCAACCATTTTGTCATGCGCTGCCAGTGGCCCGGCCTGCCGGTGGAGAAGACGCTGGATTCGATCAAACGGCTGGGCGAAATTTTCGCCTAAGGAGTCAATTAAATGGCAACGATCCCGAAGACCCTTCACGATCACATCAACGGCGCATTTCCGGACAATGTCTGCCTTGTCGGCAGCGTCCTGCCGAACGGCTATGCGCAGATCACGCCCCGCGGCGGGATCATGGTTTACGACGACACGCACCTCGCCAGCTGGGAACGCGGCAAGGGCGCGACATCCGCCAACCTCACCGACGGCAGCAAAATCACCGTCTATTTCCGCAAACCACAGCTGCGCGCCGACGGCGTGTTGCCGAAAGGCGGCATCGCCCGGTTCTATGGCACTGCGCAGGTGCTGCATTCCGGCCCGGTTTACGAGGACGTGTGGCGCCGCCTCGTGCAGCCGGAAAAGGACCGCGACTCCGATAAGAAGGGCTACGCGGTCCTGATCGCGGTTGAGCGGGCGGAAGACCTGGAAGGCCTGCCGCTCACACTCGACTGATCGGAGACTACAGCAGGTCGCTGACCGCCTTCTGGAACTTGGTAATCGCCGCCAGGTGGTCAGCGGCCGACTTCCCGGCGATCCGCTTGTGGTGCCCGCTGGCATAGGTCGTGTGCGCCGTCACATGCGTCACGCCGGCCTTCTTCCAGAACGCGACATCCTTGCGCCACTGGTCCGGATCGTCGTTGCCGAGCGACACCCAGACTTCGATGCCCACATCGTCCATCGACCGGCCCGCCGCCGCGACCAGGCCGCGCAGCTTGTCGAACGCGGCCAAAGCGGAATCGTCAGCCGGATAGGCCAGCGGCATCCAGCCATCGCCCCATTTCGCCGTCCGCTCCAACGTCGCATCGACATGGCCGCCGAACCACACCGGCACCCGGCCCGATTTCGGACGCGGATTGATGCCGGAGTCGTCGATCGTGTGGTACTTGCCCTTGAAATCCACATGGTCGTTGGCCCAGAGCGCCTGCATGACCTGCACCTGCTCCTCGGACCGCTTGCCGCGGTTTTTGAAGTTCTCGTTCAGGCCGGTGAATTCCAGCTCGTTCCAGCCCACGCCAATGCCCAGGCGGAGGCGGCCATTCGACAGCTCATCCAGGCTGGCAGCCTGTTTCGCCACCAGCACGGCCTGACGCTGCGCCAGGATCAGCACGCCGGGGGCGAAACCGATTGTGTTGGTGCAGCCAGCGATGAAGCTGAACAGCACGAAGGGGTCATGATAAGCGGTGACGGTCGTTCCGACCCGCGCTTTGTCCTTATGCCCCGCGGGATTACCGCCGAGGACATGGTCCGGGGCCTGGATATAGTCGAAACCTTGGCCTTCGAGAGTTTGCACGTAATCGCGAATGACGGCCGGGCCGGTGCCAATATCGCCGACGGGGAGGGATGCGCCGAGTTGCATGGTGGGGACTCCTGTTTTGGTTTTTTGGAAGGTTTCTGCCGAAAACGCGTCATCCCCGGGCTTGTCCCGGGGACCTATCGCGGCAGAGGCGGAAACCTTGGTCCCCGGGACAAGCCCGGGGGGAGATGTTGTGCCTATTTACTATCCGAATCCAGCACCGCCTTAATCTTCGCCGGATCCACCTTGATCGGCTCGATGCCGGCCCGTTCCTGTTGCAGTAACGCGCCAACCCGGCTGTCACGATGACCCCAGCCGCGGTTCAACGCCTCGGTCAGTTCCTGATGCGCGAGGTTGGTCAGCCGCATCGGCACGCCCACTTCGCGCGCCAATTGGCACGCCAGCGACACGTCTTTATGCAGCAGCCGCAGCGCGAAATCCGGCGGATCGTACACGCCGGTCATGAACTGGTTCGATAGGCGATCAAACACCCGCGCCCGGCCGGACGCGCCCTGGCGCACTGCCTCAAACAGCTGCAGCGGCTCGACACCGGCTTTGATGCCCATCGTGAACACTTCCGACAGCACCACGTTGATCGCGGCCGAGGACGCGTTGTGCACCAGCTTGGCGATCGAACCCGCGCCGATGGCGCCGATATAGCGGGCCTGATCGCCCATCGCGCTCAGCGCCGGCTGGTACTTGTCGAACGCCGCCTTGTCGCCACCGACCCAGATCGCCAGCTTGCCGCTGTTCGCCCCGCGCGGCCCGCCGCTGATCGGCGCGTCGAGGAACTCGACGCCCTTTTCCTTGAGGATGCTTTCCAGATCGCGGACCACGTCGACCGCGTTGGTGGACAGGTCGAACCAGGCGGAGCCCGGCTTGAAGCCCTCGATCAGCCCGTTCTCGCCAGTGCCGACCTTACGGACGTCGGCGGGGGTGGGGAGGGAGGTGAACACGACTTCGCACTGCTCGGCCACCTGTTTCGGCGTGTCCGCCCAGATGGCGCCGTCGTTCAGGTGGCGCGACGCCGCCTGGCGCGTGAGGTCGTTGACGACGAGTTGGTAGCCGGCCTTTTGCAGATTGGCCGCCATGCCGGCGCCCATAGTGCCCAGACCGATAAAGCCGATCTTCATTGGGGAGTCCCTCCTGGTTGATGGGGAGGAGTGTGCGACGGGCGGCGGATGTTCTCAAGCCAGCGGCGGCAGCCAGTGTTCCTCGACCGCGAAGACCGGGCTGGTGATGCCGGCCATCGCGGCTTCGAGTTCGATCAGCCTGGCGAACCACAGCTGGAACACGGCCGTTACGGTCACAGGCAGATGCGGCACGGTGCTCGCCGGCGCCGGGCCTTGTTCCCGCACCCGGTAGCGGGTCAGGCCGAGCAAACGGGGCACCGCGCGCAGCTGTGGCTCTATATCGGTATCGTCCACAGCCAGCACGATGGCCGAGATCGGGGCACATGCGCCGGATGCCGGAATGGCCTCAACCGGCTCCGTAATAACCCGCGAGACCGCCCCGATGAACAACCGTGAATCAATATTGCACGCCGCCATCGCAGCGGATCCATGCGCCAGCCCGCGATCGGCATCGTTATCGAAATACAGGATCGGGAAGCCATCGATCCCCAGCGCCCGCGCTGCCGCGTTGGTTGCCGCTGTATCGATCACATGGCACTGCACATAGCGGCGCAACCCGGCAAAGCTGCAGACCAGCGGCCCATGCACATCCAACCAATGCCGGCGAAAGGTCGCGATAGCAACGCCGTCCAGGCGCCGCATCATGCTGATGGCGGCGATCGTCATCGGGCACCCTCCCATTGCAGAATATACAGGCCCGCATCGTAATCCGTCACATACATCAACCCATCCTCAGCCACGAACAAATCCGCCGTGTGCCGCATTTTCGCCCGACCACGCATCGGTTCCATCCATTTCGTGGGCTGCGGTGGCACGAAATAGCCAATCTCGTTCGGCCGGAACGGATCCGCGATATCGAACACCCGCACCCCCGCGCTCTGCCAGGTCGCGAATACCGTGCTGGAGGACCGGAACGAACCCGGCCGGTTCTCATGCAGATTATGCGGCCCGAACTGCCCGCCCAACGCGACGTAATCCCGGTCGGAAGGCGTCGGGAAAGTCGAGATCGAAATCGGATTGGAACGATCCCGGATATCGAACACCCAGGTGCGCTTCATCTGCTCCTGATCGATGTTCAGCGTGGCCTCGTCCGCCACCACCAGCAGGCCGCGGTCATGCAGCGGCAGCGCGCTATGGGTTCCCCCGCCAAACGGCGGCGACCACACCTTGTGCGCCAGCAATTTCGGCGCCGACTTGTCCGACACATCCAGAATGGTCAGCCCGCCATCGCGCCAGGAGGCGTAGGCGATGTCGTCCTCCACCACCGCGTGATGCAGCGCCCAGCGGCCTTTCCAATGCGACGTCTCCCCGCCCGCCGCCCACATGCCGGGGATCCACCAGCGCCCGCATTCGACCGGCTTCGTCGGATCCGCCATATCGATGACGATCAAAATATGATCGGTGAACCCATCCAGCAGCGCCGAGGCGTAGGCATAACGCCCACCCGTCCACCAGATGCGGTGCAGCCCCAGCCCCGCCACCTCCATGAACCCGATCGCCCGCGGATTGGCCGGATCGCTGATGTCGTAAACCCGCATCCCCGCCGAGAAATCGACGCCCCGCTTGCCATACAACGACGAATTCACCTGGTTGGAGCCGCTGTAATAATCCTTCAACGACAATAACGCCTTGAGGTCCAGCTCCTCAATGCAAAGCAACAAATTCTCCGCCGTCTGCACATGCATGCACCACGAATTCGGGTGGATCGGCATGAAGTTGACGGGCTTCGGATGCCGCGGATCGCGCACATCGGTGACCATCACGCCCCGGCTGACGCGGGTGCCGATATAGGCGTAGCCGCGATCGACCATCACCTGCACGCCGTCGCCGCGCCCGCCCTGATCGGTATGGCCGACAAAGCTGATATTGCGCGCACCATCCGGGGTGATCATTTGCTTGCGTCCCTGCCCGTTCGGTCGTCACATGCGACCCAACCCACCGGAGGATACGTGCCATGCCGACCTATGTCATGCTGGCGAATTGGACGGACGCGGGATTGAAGGCGATTCAGGACGGGCCCAAGCGCGTCGATGCCGCCAAGAAGATGCTGGTCGAGATGGGTGGCCAATTCCGCTCCATCCACATGACCCTGGGTCAGCACGATATGATCGGCATTTACGACGCGCCCGACGACGCGGTGGCCGCCCGATTCTCGCTTATGCTGGGGCAGTTGGGCTATGTCCGCACTACCTCGCTGAAGGCCTTCCCGGAGGAAGCCTACCGGCAAATCGTCAACTCGCTTCGCTAATCAAGGACCCTTCGACATGATCACTGGCGCCCGTACCCCCCTGACCGTGGACCTCGGCGGCTTCCGTGTCGCTATCACTGCCGGCGCCAATGGGATCGGCAAGGTCATGGCCGACAGCTTCGCGGCCTGCGGGGCGAGCGTCTTCGTCTCCGACGTGGATCAGAACGCGCTCGACACCTGCGGCTATCCCGGCATGCGTGCCAATGCCGGCGTCCCGGCGGAATGCGAGGCTTTCATCGATGCCGCGGTGAAGCATCTCGGCGGGCTGGATGTGCTGGTGAACAACGCCGGCATCGCCGGTCCCACCAAGACGGTGGAGGACGTGACGCCCGAGGAACTCGACGCCACGCTGCAGATCGACCTCGCCAGCATGTTCCACACCGCGCGGCGCGCCATTCCGGCGCTGCGGGCGAATGGCGGCGGCGCGATTATCAACCTGAGTTCGGCCGCCGGCCGTTTTGGCTTCGCCTTGCGCGCGCCCTACGCCGCCGCGAAATGGGGCGTCATCGGCTTCACCAAGTCGCTGTCGATCGAACTCGGGGCCGATGGCATAAGGGTGAACGCTATCCTGCCCGGCCCGGTCGATGGGCCGCGCATCCGCGCTGTGATCAAGGCCAAGGCGGAGGCCGCCGGCATATCGGAAAACGAGATGACCGAGCGCACGGTGGCCGTGACCAGCCTGAAGTGTTTTGTCACTCAGCAGGACATCGCCAACATGGCGCTCTATCTCGCCAGCCCGTTCGGCACCACGATCAGCGGCCAGACGATGTGCGTTGATGGGGACATGCAGAATACGATGTAGCGAGACCGCGTTACCCGAACGATGCGACCGCGCCGATCCGGCCCATGTAGAAGTCGGTTCCGGGCGCTTTGCCGCCATCGCCTTTGATGAACGTGTCCGAGTCCCAGGTGCGATCCTCGGCGACGCGCATCACGTCGTTCCAGGGATCGATGAAGCGGATCTTGGTCTCACTGGCGCCGATCACGACCACATTGTGGGAACTGTCGGCGACCCAGCGGCCGGCGACCCAGATTGGACCGAGCGGCAGCATGGAGCGGAAATCATAGGTCGACCAGGATTGACCGGCCCCCTTTGCGCGCAGACCCAGCGCCTTGGCGGCGGTCATGTAATCTTTCGTGAGCAGACCGGTTTTGTTCCGCGCGGAGGTTACATCGATCCCCACCGCGGCGAGCTTGCCTTCAATCGAAGATTCGTCCCAATTCTTGTACGAATACATCATCTTGTAGCACATCAACCAACACTCGGTCGGGATATTCTGCGCGTATTTGGCCATATCGTCCCAACCAGGTGCCATGATCATGGGATCGGCCATTGTCGTGCATCCTTTGTTTCGAATGATTCGTGTATCGGTTCGAAAGCAAACTAGGCTCAGACGCTGAGCGGCGCAATCGGGGACGTCATACCTCGCGGTAGGTTGATCGGAAGACCGGATTCAAAGAGTGCGCTTTCATACCAGGAGCCGATGATGCAGACTCGTGCCCTCTCCCCGTCCAGGATGGGGTGGGGAGAGGGCATCCACCAGCCTCAGTTCGCGTTCGAACGACGGCGGCGGGCGAAGCCGAGCACGCCCATCGCGCCAGTGAGCGCGGCGAGCGCGGACGGCTCCGGCACCGCCAGCTGGCTGCCGTCCGTGGTCAGCGAGAACCCGCTGGACGCGCAGGCCGCGCCCGTGCAAGCCGCGCCGTTCATGCTTTCCAACGTCGCGAGCAGTGTGAAGTGATCGACATAGTTGCCATTGCCACCCTGCTGGAACAGGGACGGATCGCCATCGACCACCGTCAGGATGTGGTTGCCCGATGAGAAATCGTTCTCGTCGGTCGTTACCACCAGCAGGCTGTTGTTCAACTTCGCCCAGGCCAGGTAATTGGCCATGTTGTTGGCCAGCCAGGTGTCGGCGGCGCTCACGCCCGCTGCGTTCGTGCCATCATGGCCGTCGTTGATGGTGTTCGGCACCACCAGCGCGACTGATGGCAGGAGGCTGAAATCGGTCGGGAACAGGCTGAAGTCCTGATCCGCCGAAACCGGCAGCTGGTTGCCCGTCGGCGTCGTGGAAATCCAGTCCGCAACCGGATCATGCCGGTGCGCATACCCAACCTGCAGCGGATCGGCGCTGTTGTTCAGCACAGCGGGATTGGCATAGCCGTTGGAGTCCGCGGCACCCGCGGCGATCAGACCTTCAGAATATTCCGTGAAGGTCTTGCCGGCCTGGGTCAGGACCGACGCCAGGTTTGGAGTGGTGAAGGGAACGCCAGCCGGGATGTTGAAGTTCTTGGGTACCGGGAAGGCATCACCCGTCGCCAGCGTGCCAAAGACCACAAAGGGCTGAACCTGCGCCGCCTTGGCCTGCAAGGCCTGAAGGCCGGCGGCCGTAAAACCGGCGGTGCCGGCGTTCAGGGCTGCCTGGTACAGCGAGATCTGGTTCTGGAGGAACGCGTAGATCGCCGGGAAGTTGTAGCTGTTGGACGCCGTGGCGTTGTTGTTGTTTACGCCCTGGTTGCTGCCCGAAAAGAAGTCCAGGTAGTTCGGCTGACTCGGATGCTCGACACCATGGGAGTTGGTATAGACCAGACCCTGCGGGATCAGCGTGTTGTTGATGAACGGCGCGTTCGCGGCACCGACGAACTGCGTGAAATCATGGTTTTCCAGCATGACAACGACAACATGCGACGGCGAGGGCGTCGCTTGCGCGCCGAATGAAATAGTCAGGCCGATGCAGGCCGCGGAGGCGAGAAGAAGCTTTTGCAGGGACACGGGAAGGCTCCGGATGATGGGAGCCCGCTCCTGCCAGCCCGGCCGGACGGCAGCGATGTCGATCCGGTTAAACTTTCGTTTATGACCAGAAGACTACCCGGCCGTATCACCACCCCGTTGCCAGAACCGCGTCCAGCAGGCACGACTCCCCGCATGGACGCCTTTGCCCTGCTGCGCCTCCAGATCGAGTGGGGGGCCGACGACGCGCTGGACGACGAACCCGTCGTGCGGCTGCGTGAGACCGCGCGCCCGGCGCCAACCACGCCAGCCCTCGTCCAGCAACGCGCGGAGCCTCGCCCCGCGGCCGAGCCGCCGAAGGCGTCCCCCGCCGAACGTGCCCTCGCCGCCGCGGCTCAGGCCAATACGCTGGAGGAACTCCGCGCCGCCATCGCGGCCTTCGATGGTTGCGCGCTCCGCGACACCGCGGGCCACCTGGTCTTCGCCGAAGGTGACCCCTCTACCGGCCTGTTGCTGATCGGGGAGGCGCCTGGCGCCGAGGAGGATCGCACCGGCCAGGTGTTCGCTGGACCGCAGGGCGTGCTGCTCGATAAGATGCTCGCCAGCATCCACCTGACCCGCGCCGATATGCTGCTGACCCCGCTTATTCCCTGGCGCCCGCCCGGCGGACGGCCGGCGAACGCGTCGGAGATCGCGCTGTGTTTGCCATTTTTATATCGGTTGATCGCGATCACCCGCCCGATGCGGATGGTCGCTCTCGGCGCGGCCGCTGCGGCCTTGCTACAAGCCGCGCGTCGCCGCCGGGCCCAGCCTGACTGGATCGCCTGCCCGATCCAGGGCACCGCGGAGACTACCCCACTCCTCGCCCTTCCGGGTCTTACCGGCCTCACCAAGAACCCGCTTGATCGGCGGGAGGCCTGGGCCGGGCTGCGGTTGTTGCGGCGCACGCTGGACGCTGGGTAGTTCGGGCCTCAATGGCGTCAGGCCAGGGAGACGACGGTTCAAAATCCCGTCGTCCCTGAGGTTGTCCCCATAGGCGCTAACGTAGTGAGAG
>CAIUPC010000372.1 GCA_903900905.1 uncultured Acetobacteraceae bacterium | reverse complement strand
CCTATCGAGTCCAAGCAGAGTGGTGCCCCGACTCGACCGGGAAGGCCAGCAGCCGTTGGACGGACCAGAGAGCTACACGCCGGCTCAGTCTCGCTCCGTGAAGGATACGCTGCGCGTATACAATCCCCCGCAACCATGCGCCAAAGGGGATCTTCCCGCTTTACGTTAAGCCTGACGGATTGTTTAACGCCGCGACCGCCAGCGGCAGCAGCGCGGGGTCACCCACCGCGAGCACACGCCCGTCGCCATCCGGACGCAGCGGCGCACCATTCCAGTCGGTGACGCGCCCGCCGGCGCCTTCAACCACTGCGGCCAGTGGCGCCCAGTCCCAGATCTTCATGTCCGATTCGGCGATGATATCGATCTGCCCCAAGGCCAGCAGGCCATAGGCGTAGCAATCCCCGCCCCAATAGTTCCGGCGCACCCGCGCCGCCAAATGCTGCCAGCGCGGCGTATCACTGGCGCTCAACATCTCCGGGCTGGTGCAGGACAATTCGGCATGCGCCAAGGATGGACAAGGGCGGCATCCAAGACGCCCGCCCATGTTGCCGCGGAACACCGTCGTGCGCCCTTTGGCGCCAATCCAGCGTTCCCCGGTCACCGGCTGATCGATCACCCCAAGGATCGGCTCGTCGCCACACAGCAGCGCCACCAAAATCCCGAATGTTGGCCGGCCGGTGATGAATGCGCGGGTTCCGTCAATGGGATCGAGGACCCAGCGATACCGGGCGTCCGGCCGCTCGAGGCCGAATTCCTCACCGAGAATGCCGTGATCGGGGAGGCGCTCGCTCAACACCGCCCGCATCGCCAGTTCCGCCGTACGATCGGCGATTGTGACCGGGGAGCGGTCGGATTTCGAATCCGCCGCCACGCCGACGCGAAAAAACGGGCGCACAACGGCGCCCGCGACATCCGCGGCGGCCTCAGCCGCCGCGATCAGTGTGTCGAGATCAGGGATCAGGGGAGTGGGATCGGGTTGTGGGACAGTGCCCGCAGATACACGATCACGTCGGCCCGCTGTTCCGCGCTCTTGATACCAGCGAATGCCATCCTCGTGCCCGGGGCGAAGGCTGTGGGCTTCGCAAGCCAGGCATTCAGATCCTCATAGGACCAGTTGCCGGCCTTGCCTTTGACGGCGGCGGAGTAATTGAACCCTTCCATGTGCCCACGGGCGGCGCCAACGACCCCATACAGGTTCGGTCCAACGCCGGCTTTGCCGCCTTCCGCCACCGTGTGGCAGGCCACGCAAAGCTTCTTGACCACGCCTTCGCCGGACGCTGCATCAGCCTTGGCCAGCAGGGGCGCGACGGGTGCGAGTTCCTCCGCTTTCGCCGGGCCCGCGGCCGCTTCGGCTTTGGCCGCGACTTCGATCTTCAGGACCTCGTGCTCCGGCTTCGCATCGTGGATGAGGTTGTCGCTGAGCCAGCCGGTAAGAAAGAAGACAATGCCCGCGATAAGAATCGCGGCCATACCTTTGTTAACCTCGGTGCTGTCCATAAGGCGTAACATCCTCGTCGTTTGCCGCTCCGCGGCGGGTGTCGTTTGCCGCGCAGCGGCGGGTATCGTTTGCCGCTCCGCGGCGGGTATCGTTTGCCACGAGCGGCGGGTTCATAAGACGCACGCCGTTGCGCGCAGGACAGCGCGTCCATAAGCTGGGCGCACAATAAGGAAACCGAACCACCCCTTCAACCCACCCAAACCGCCTAATCGCAATCGATCGGACACACGTGAACCCTATCGTCGTCATACCTGCCCGCCTGGCATCCACCCGTCTGCCGAACAAGCCATTGGCGGACATCCACGGCAAACCAATGATCGTCCACATGCTGGAGCGTGGGCTGGAGGCTGATATCGGCCCCGTCGCCGTCGCCTGCGCCGAACAGGCCATCGCTGACGCTGTTCGCGACGCCGGCGGCATCGCCGTACTGACCGATCCGGATCTGCCTTCCGGCTCCGACCGGGTGCATGCCGCGCTGGCCACGCTCGATCCGGATCGCCGTCACGACGTGGTCGTGAACCTGCAAGGCGATTTTCCGACGGTCGAAGCAGCGCAGCTCCGCCTGGTGGTCATGCCTCTGGCCGATACGGCGATCGATATCGGGACTCTGGTCGTGCCGATTCATTCGGAGGAGGAGGCGCATACGGAGTCGTTCGTGAAGGCGGCGGTGGCCTTTCCCGACGGCCAGTCCATCGCGCCGGCGCTGTATTTCTCCCGCCAGCCGATTCCCTGGGGCGACGGGCCACTTTGGCACCATGTCGGCATCTACGCCTATCGCCGGATGGCGCTGGAGCGCTTCGTGACACTGCCGCCCAGCCCGCTGGAACTGCGGGAGCGTCTCGAGCAACTGCGCGCACTCGAAGCCGGCATGCGCATCGCCTGCGTGCGCATGGATTACGGCCCGTTCGGGGTCGATACCCCGGCTGATCTCGAACGGGCGCGCGCCCATCTCTCTTCGAAAGGTACGCCGGCATGAGCGGCTCGATCGCATTTCAGGGCGTCCCCGGCGCCTATTCCGACCTCGCCTGCCGCTTCGCCTATCCGGCGATGACCACCTTGCCCTGCGAATCGTTCGAGACCGCGATGGACGCGGTGCGGGAGGGGCGGGTCGCTCTGGCCATGCTGCCGTGTGAGAACAGTCTCGCCGGGCGGGTGCCGGACATCCATCATTTGCTGCCGGATTCAGGCCTGTTCGTGGTGGGGGAGCATTTCCAGCGCGTCGAGCACTGCTTGCTGGGCGTCAAAGGCAGCTCGCTCGCCGACATTAAGCGGGCGCATTCGCATACCGTCGCTCTGGGTCAGGTGCGCCGCATTCTGCGCACCCTCGGCCTGACCCCGGTGGTGGAGGCTGATACCGCCGGCGCGGCGCAGCTCGTGGCGCAATGGGGCAACAAGGAGGAAGCCGCGATCGCCTCGTCGCTGGCGGCGGAGATCTATGGGCTGGAAATCCTGCGCTCCAACGTCGAAGACGCGGCCCATAACACCACGCGTTTCTACGTCATGGCGAAACGCCCGGTGACGCCGGAGCCAACGGTGCCAAACCTCATGACCACCTTCGTCTTCCGGGTCCGCAACGTGCCAGCGGCGCTTTACAAGGCGCTGGGCGGTTTCGCGACCAATGGCGTGAACATGACGAAGCTCGAAAGCTACATGATGGGGGGCGAGTTCGCGGCGACCCAGTTCCTGTGTGACGTCGATGGGCATCCGGAGCAGCCGCATCTGCGCCGCGCGCTGGAGGAACTCTCGTTCTTTTCGTCGGAGGTCCGAGTGCTGGGCGTCTACCCCGCGGCGGCGTTCCGCCTTACGCAGCCCAAACTGTAACGGCGGTTACTGTCTCTTTCGGGTGCTTTTTCCCGGGCGCGGCGCCTCGGGTGCGGGTTTGGGCAGGGTCATGCCGGTCATGCGCTCGATCAGGGCGTCGTAGGCGGCCAGGTAATCCGCCATGGCAAGCCGATCCTCGGCGTAGCGACGGGCGTTCTCGCGCAGTTTGCGATTGAGCGGCTGGTTTTCCAGTAACTCCAGCACGGACCCGGCGAGCGCGACGGGATCGAAAAAGGATCCCAGCAGACCGTTTTCCCCGTGCGTAATGAACTCCCGCACCGGCTGCGTATCGCTGCCAACGATGGCGCAGCCGACGGCCAGTGCTTCCCGTAAAGACCATGAGGCGACAAAGGGGTAGGTCAGATACACATGCGCATCGGAGCGCTGCAGCATCGTGACGTAGGTTCCGTAGGGTATGCGTCCGGTAAAGACGACGCGGTTGAGATCGATCTGATCCCCGACTTCCCGCATCATCACCTCTCGCCAGGTTCCCCCAGCCGGGGGGGCGGCACCATAACTGACGCCGTCACCCCCAACCACGACGATTTTGACGTCGGGTCTGGCGCGCAGCAAATGCGGGATCGTTCGCATGATCTGCGGAAATCCGCGATACGGCTCCAGGTCGCGCGACACGTAAGTCACCATTTTATCTTTCGGCCCGATGGTCATCGAACCGATCGTAAACGGCGCGCGGCGCACCTTGGGATCGGGTTGGCAAATGTCGAGATTGACCCCCTCCCAAAGCAGGTTGATCTGGGGGAGTGACCATTCGGGGTAGGTCGAACGCTGCCAAGCCGTCGGGGTCTGACCTTCGCCGCCCAGTTGCAAGGCGAGGTGGTTGACGGCGTTTTTGGCGCGAATGCGGGGATGATCTTCGGCCGGGGTGGGGAATTCCGGGTCGAAACCGACGTCTATCCCCTCCGCGCGATAATAGAATTCCATATAGCCGAGCATGGCCGAATCCGGCCAGACATCGCGCAGATTGAGCATCTCCCCCCAGCCATGGTGCCCGATAATGATGTCGGGGGTATAGCCAAGCCGCTTCAGGTTGCCGGCCGTGGCGGTGACGATGTCCGCTCGCCGGAGCGCGCCATCGAGTTCCCGGGCCGCGATATGGGTCTCCGGCGGGCTCAATGGCGGCTTCGGATACGGTACTTTGCGCACCCCCGCGATATGGTTGTCGTTTGGCTCCGTCAGAAACACGATGTCGTGCTGCTGCGCCCGCACGAGGTGGCGGACGATGTGCAGGAACTGACCCGGGAAATTCTGGTGAACGAACAGGAATTTCACGTGGTCATACCTTCAGGCGAACGCGCACGTGGTGCTGTCAGCGGCGCGCGGTTTTGGGCGTGGACTTTGGCTTCCCCGACCGGGCGGCGGTACGGGGTTCAGACTTTGCCACCTTGGGGTGCAAGACGATCTGAAAGGCCTCCAGCGCCGCCAGGCTTTCTGCTTCGCAGGGCTGGCCCTCGGCGGTCGGGCCTGCCTCACTCCCATCGACGAATGTGGCCGAATAGGTGCAATCGAAGGCCGTCGCGGCGGCGCCCTTTAACCGCACGATCAAGCCGAGCAGCGGTAACGCCATCCCGCGGCTGCCACAAAATTTGCCGCCCTCTACCCAAGGGGACAACCAGCCGCGGCCCAGAACGCCTTGGTATTCGATGTCTTCCGGTGCGATGGTATTGTGTGGGGTCACGCCAAACCCTTCCAGCCATAGCTGGCTGCCGCGCTGACCAATCCAGTCTCCGAACTGGCCACCGACATCGCCCGTGCGCTGCACATGGGCGACGACGTCCGGTTCGACCGTGGGCGGCGGCGGGACCGGGGCAGGTGATGATGCCGCCGGCATCGAGTCGCCACTGAGACGGAGGACCTGGAGCCGGGGTGCCGCCTCGGACCCGCGCCGATCGCTTTGATAGACCGTGACCAGGATCTGGGCCGGACCGTCCGTCACTCGCACCAGGGCACCCGTCCCATCCAGCCATCCATCCGGCCGAAACGTGCTGATGCTGACGCAATCCGGGCGTCCTGCCGCGCCAGGTGCGAGCGAAATTCGTACCCCGGGTAATCCTGTCACCGCGTCTGGCGGGACCGAGCCTGGGCTCTGGAAAACGCAAAACAAGCCGGTGTCCAATGTCATCAGGTTCCCGGATACCCGCAATTCCTGGATCCGATTGTTGGCGTCGGCCTGACCATCGCCTGGCCTGGCATCCTGGTTTGTCGGCGCATCGGGCGTGCTGTGCACCGCGTTGGCGGCTTCGGGCATGAGTGAACTCGCTCTTTCATAGGTCATGGCAGGCGATGCTGTAATCTGCTTCCCAGGTCCACCGGACTCGGGTCATTCATGACCTGACCAGCCTGATGCTGCAAGCAGGGCATTGTTAATCGCAGCGGATGACAACCCAAGCGGGAGCGTGAAACCACGGCCGCTGCCTTTGATCCGTTCCGCCGGGGCGCCAAGATCGAACGCAGCCACCGTCAGTCCGGCCCGCCAGAGCTCAGAGAGCGTGAGGCTCCAGGTTTCCGGGATAATGGAGGGCAAAAAGCCGATATGCGCCTGCTGCCCCGCGATCAGCGCCACCGCTTCCTCCGGCTGGTACGTGCCGGTGATGAATGCCCGCCCGGTGTCGAGCAAGGCGGTATCGTCGACGGTGTCCCCCACGATGATAAATTCGAGCGGTAAGCGCCGGCTCGCCGCATCCCGCGCGCAGGCGAGAACGACCTCGAAGCCCTTATGCCGGCTGATCGTTCCCGCGACGCAGACCCGGCAGTTATCCAGGGCGCGCCGGACCGGTGGGGTGTTCGCAATGATGGTGTCATCGCCGTAGGGACGCACCACCGGGGTCAGCGCTTCGAAGTGCCGGCGTATGCGGATCGCGGCGTCCCGTGACGGCGCCGCCACGACGCGCGCGCCGGCCAGAAAGGACTCGGACCGGGAACGCAGCGCCTCGATCCCGATCGCCTCCCGGACGAGGCGGCCATTACGGCCGATGCAGGCCTGGCAACCCGTGCTGTCAGGCTCCCCACAGTAGCGGCCCTGGCCGTCGAGCAAGGAAATACGGGGACAGAACCAGGCGTAGTCGTGGATGTGCACGTCGTACGGGCAACCCAGATCGGTCACCAGCGCCTGAATGGCCGGCGGATGGTCCAGGAGGTGATGGACCTCGATAAGGATCGGATGAGTCGCGCGCAGCAGCCGCGATAATGGGTTGCGTTCCTCCGGCAGCAGATAACGCAGATTAGGAAAGGCGGCTTCGATCCCATCGCTGACAACGACGCATTCCCGCCCATCCGGCCTGAGGCCCGGCCGCAGAACGATTGCCCGCTTGCCGGCCGCGCGGCAGGCGGTGACCGCGGCGGCAACCATCTGTTCCACCCCGCCACCATCGGCGTGGGTGATAAAGATGACCGACTCCCGGGGTTGCCGCGGCTGCGCGGCGCGCCATCGCCGCAGATCGATCCGCCGCCGCGACGGCCCAAGCGGGTCGGCCGTCAGGAATGCCTCCACCAGGCCCGCATAGCCGGGATGCAACTGTTCCAGGAGGCGCTGGTTGCGGCGTTTCAGGAAGTGCCCGTCTTCCCCGAAACTCTGCCCACCCAGATGCGCGACAAACAGGCCTGTCAGAACCACGTGGCGCCATCCAAGCTGGCTGGCGCGAAGGCAGAAATCGTTCTCTTCCCCATACCCCTGGGCAAAGATACCGGCTCGGAAAGGCCCGGTCTCATTCAGGCAGGAGCGGCGAATGTAAAGGCAAAACCCGACACCGACGGGAACTTCAACACACCGGCCGCCATTGGCGCCGGCGGCAAGGTGATCGAGCGATGTCGTTCCCCTTTGGTCGGGCATGGGCCCGGCCGCGCCCGGCTGCGGGTAGGTGGCGATGGTGGCGTTGTTGGAAAGCGGGGTCACGGTGCCGATATCCGGCTGCGCATGCGCGGCAGCGCCCAGCCGCTCCAGCCAGCCGGGCGGCACCAGCGTGTCGCTGTTGAGCAGCACCACATCATGATCCGCGCAGGCCGCCATGCCCGCGTTGGCGCTGGCCGGAAAGCCCAGCCTGCGCGGGTTGCGAATGAGAATGATGCGTTCCTCGGCCGCCATCCTGTCGAGCGCTTCGACCAGTGCCGGTTCTGGCGAAGCATCGTCGACCACGACAATCCGGCCCTGCCGGGGGCCCGCGGCGAAGACGCTGTCAAGGCAGGCCAGCACGACCCCGGGATGGCCGTGAACGGGAATAACGATAGCGGCCGGGGGGCGGTGGGTCTCTGGCGGGCGGTGGCTGGCCGGCGTTCGCGCGGCTTCCAGGATGCTGTTTTGAATGGCGCCTGGGTCCAGCGGGCTGCCCGCCAGGTCGTGCCCATCCCGGCCGGTAACCCTGATTGGTTTGCTCCATCCAAGCAGCGCCTGACCGGTCACTGTAAATCCGCGCGGCCGCGAAAGCGGGGGGCTGCCCGAGGCCGCTCCGTCCTCGTCCGTTGCGACGATCCGCAAACTGCGGCGGCCCGTCGCCGCACGCAGCGTGATGACCGGGTTCGTATCGGGATCGCCAGGATGCCAGGCCCAGCCTCTGATCCCGTCTTCGACAGGCTCGACCCAGCCGGCGGCGCGTGCGATCGCCGGCAGATTGATCGGGCTGCCAATAAGGGCGACGCCGTCAACGGTGGCCTCTAAACGCCGGCAGTGTGTCCAGCGTTCTGGCAGGCCCGCTTGCAGCCGCCGCCCATCGAGCCAATAAACCGCCCGGGTGTTCGACGTATGGATCACCGGTATGCGCCCAGGACTGAGGCCCACCCAGCCCGGCGCGCCGCTGGCCGCTGTGACGATGTTGGCCAGCCCTTCGATCCCCAGACCCAATACGTGCTCGCTCAAGGCCCGTGTCAGAGCTTTGACCGCGCCGTCCAGATCGCCCGCCCGCAAGCGCGCACTGGCGAGGCCCATCCACGCCTCCCGCGTGCCGGCCGTGGTCGCGATACGCTCAAACAGGCCGGCTGCCCGTTGCTGGCCGGCCGCCAAACAGGCAGTCGCGAGCGTAAGGGCCACCGTGGGATCGTCTGGCGCCAGCCGATGGGCGCGATCCAGCCAACGCAGTGCGTTCGCCCGATCACCGGCCCGCAACGCGGCCTGACCATGATCCAGGGCCGCACGCGCGAGGCTGGCGGTCCGGGCGTTCGCCGCGGCGGTCCTCTTGTTCAGGCGCCCGCGCCTTGCGGCTGCGGGGCCGCTGCTGCCGCCGCCAACGCCGTCAGATCGGCTTTTGCTTCTTCCATGCCTTGTGCCGCGGCACGCTCCAGCCATTGCCGCGCCTGGACGAAGTCCTGTTCCCCGGCGAGATTACGGGCCAGATACCGGCCAAGCATCAACTGCGCATAAGGATGGTTGCGTTCAGCGGCGGAGCGGAAGGCGCGCTGGGCCGTCACCCGGTCGATGGGAACGTCGTGGCCGCCACCCAGCATGGCCCCGACAGCGAACGTCGCGCCAACATGCCCTTGCTCCGACGCTTTCTGAAACAGCGTCAGCGCGGTCGCCTGGTCCTTGGGACCCCCGCGCCCTTCGAGCATCATGTCGCCCAGCATCACCAGCGCTTCGGTCATGCCGACATCCGCCGCGCGCTGGATCCAGGCCCGGCCCTCGACCAGGTTTTTCTCGACCCCGCGGCCCTCGGCCAGCAGACGGCCGTACCAATACTGCGCGTTGACCACGGTATCGGCGGCACGGCGGAACCATTCGACGGCTTTGGCTTCGTCGCGATCAACGCCCACCCCCTCGGCCAGGCACACCCCGAAATTGAACGCCGCGATCGGATCTCCGGCGGCGGCGGCCTGTTCGAACCAGGCGCGGGTGCGGGACGAATCCTCCTGATCGCCGTGGCCGCGCAGCAGGAGATTGCCAAGATCGACGACCGCGCTCTGGTTGCCGCCCTCGGCGGAGATGCGGAGCAGTTTCGCCGCTTCCGCCTGGTCGCGCGGCACGCCGGCGCCGGTCATGTACATCATCCCCAGCGCGCGCGCCGCGCCCCGGTGCTTCGCATCCGCCGCGCGCCGGAACCACATCGCCGCTTCCGCGTAATTCGGCGGCAGGTCCCCACCCGCCGCATATAAATCGCCCACCAGCGCGGCCGCTTCCGCATCGCCAGCCAATGCGGCGCGGCGAAGCCAGGACTCGCCCTCCTGGAGATTAGCCGGCGCGCCGATTCCCTTGATGAGCGCGAAACCCCACCGCGCCATTCCGCCGTGATGGCCTTTTTCAGCTGCTTGCCGATAGCACGATGTCGCGAAGATGGGGTCCCGCTCAACCCCGACGCCCCGATCCGTGATCGTTCCCAACAAAAACAGCGCCGTTGCCAGGCCTTGGTCGGCCGCGGCCCGCAGGTGTTTAACCAGCGCGGCCTGAACCTCGGGCAGCGAGGTCTCCCGCGCCAGCGCCAGCGCGTAGCCCAGATGACCCTGCGGACAGCCGGCCTCGGCGGAACGCTTGTACCATCCGGTTGCTTCGTCCAGATTGCGCATCTCCTCCGGGCCGGAGGTCAGGATGTAGCCAAGCAGAGCCTGCGCCTCGGACGATCCGCTCTCTGCTGCCTGACGCGCCCATTTTTGCGCGTTGATGAAATCCGGCGGACTCCGTTCCATCGAGGCGAAGAGCACGCCCGCCGTGCCGCCGCTATCGGGCCGATCGACCATGCCGTGGATGAACATGGTGGCGAGCAGGGATTGCGCCTCGGTATGGTTTTGGGTCGCGGCGCGTTCCAGCCAGCGGACTCCCTCAACCTTGCTGGGTGGAACCCCGACGCCCTGGATGTAGCAGCGCCCGACGCGGTATTCCGCTTCGGCCAGGCCCGAGCGGGCGGCCTTGGTGAACAATGGGAACGCTCGCTTCGCATCCCCCTTGTCGATCAGTTCAATGCCACGCCGCAATGCGCCCGATGCGGTCAGACCGGCGGTGAGTTGACTCAGTAAGCTCATGTTCGGCCGTGCTCCCGGACAGTCTCTATCAGGGCTCCCGCATACCCTCCTGCGCCAGGGGAACAACCCGGCCCAGCAGGTATTTCATGATCGAACGTTGGCCAACCAGGATATCGGCCGTCACCGGCATGCCGGGAATGAGTCGAAACCCCGGTGGGACATTCCGCAGTTCGACCCGATCAAGCGTAATGCGACTGCGATACCAGATGCCGGCCCCAGGGGTGCCAGCGGTCGGGATCGGCATCGAGCCGGTCGGGTTCCGCTGCTCATCCTGGGCGGTGAAGCTGTCCGGGCTGACATTGCGCACGATGCCGTGTGCCATGCCGTACTGCGTGTAGGGGAAGGTGTCGAACTTGATCGCGACGGCATCGCCAACATGAACGAAACCATTGTCGGTGCCGGCGATATTGGCCTCGATCTCAAGCGGCGCGTCGGTGGGCACGAGGCTGAAGAGCTGCTGACCGCTCGACACCACCGAACCAGGAGACACGCGGCCGACGGATAATACGGTCGCATCGCGGTCCGCGCGGAGTTCAACCAACTGCCGGCGCAGCTGCGCTTTGTTCAGGGACTCCCGCGCATCCGACAGCTTGCCGGTCGCGTCGGCCAGTTTCTCGGCGATGTCCGCATGCCAGGACTGGACGTAGCCGTTGCGCTCCGCGAGCAAGGCGGACAGATCGCGCTGCGCCATGTTCGCGACCTGCTCCGACGAATCCAGATTGCGCTGCACTTCGACCCGGTTATCCATCGCACCGATCGTATTGAGCTTGCTGCCGACATTCAGCCGTTCGAGCTCTTTACGCATCTGCTCTACGGTTTTGGCGTAGTTCAGGCGGTCCTTGTAGTTGGACACATCACCTTTCGCGCGGGTCAGGCTGGAGGCGAGGCTGTCGGCCTTCTGCTGGTAATTCTCCAGCTTGAAATTGTACTCGGACTGCCGCTGCGCGAAGATCGCGGCTTGTAAGGCCAGGTTGGGATCCAGGCCGGAATAGGCGAACGGCCGGTTATTGAGTTCCGCCTGCAAGCGCGACACCTGCGCCTGATACGCCGCGACCTGCGCCGCCAGCGCCCCCAGATCAGCGGCCGCGAAAGTCGGGTCCAACTGCGCCAGCACCTGGCCGGCATGAACCGATTCCCCCTCCCGGACTTCGATCGAGCGGATGATCGCGGTTTCCAACGGCTGCACGACGATCGTAGCCGCGCGGGCAACCACCCGCCCTGGGGTCGTGACCACCCGGTCCACCTCGATCAGGAAGGCGGCCACGATGCAGCTGACCACGAGCGAGAAGATGATCCAGCTGACCATCCGCGCGAACGTCGGCATCGGCGTGTTGGTGATAGCGGTGGACGGCGACTGGAACTCCAGGATCACAGGCAGCGTGGGATCCGACCGGTCGGTGACCGCCGTGCTAATCGCCTGAGAGGCGGGGCGGGGCGAGAGCTGCATGTCGGGCACCTTGGCTGTCGAGATGGCGGTTTTGTTGCGCCCAGAGCTGGCGATAGACCGTGCAGCGTTCAAGCAGCACGTCGTGCGGCGCGATATCGATGAGTTCGCCTTTGTCCAGAACCATGATCTGATCGCAATCCACCAGCGACGACAGCCGGTGAGACACGATGAACATGGTCCGTCCGCGGGCGATACGCAGCAGATTGGCGTTGACCAGCGCCTCACTTTCCGGATCGAGCGCGCTGGTGGCTTCGTCGAGGATCAGGATGCGCGGATCGGTAATCACCGCGCGCGCGATGGCGAGGCGTTGCCGCTGGCCGCCGGACAGGTTGGGCGAACCTTCTTCGATATAGGTTTCGTAGCCGTTCGGCATGCGCTCGATGAATTCCTCGGCGCCCGCCAGCCGGGCCGCGCGGATCGCATCGTCCAGCGTGTAGCCGGGCCGGCCAGCCAGGATATTGTCCCGGATCGAGCCGCGGAACAGGAAATTCTCTTGCAGCACCACGCCGAAGCTCGACCGCAAATGCCGCAGATTGATCGACCGCAGATCGGCGCCGTCGATTTTCACGAAGCCGGAATACTCGCGATTGATGCCTTGCAGCAGCCGGGTGATGGTCGATTTGCCGGACCCGGACCGCCCGACAATACCGAGCATGGTTCCCGCCGGAACCGAGAAGCTGATCCGGTTCAGTGCCGGGACTTTCGTCCCCGGATAGGTGAAGGTCACATCGTCGAAGGCCACCGCGCCCGCGAATTTGGGCCGCACGCCGGTGCCGGAATTGTCGATTTCCAACGGCCGGTTCAGCACTTCCGCCGCCTGACCCATCGAGCCCGCGACTTCCTCCCACTCCTCCATCAGGCGTGCGAGGCCGACCAGAGGCGAGCTGACGCGCTGTGACAGCATCATGAACGCGAACAGGCTGCCGGCCGCGATGCCGGTTTCATCTGATAGCGCGATATAGGCGCCGATCATGATGATGCCGATCCACATGAAGCGCTCGATGGGGGTGACGAGGCTTTGCGGCCAGTTGGCGAGGCGGCCCATGGCCAGACGCCATTTGCCGGCCTCCGCGACGCGTTCATCCCAAAGCGTCTTGCGTTGCGGTTCCAGCGCCAGCGATTTGACGGTCTTGATGCCGAAGATGGTTTCACCGAGCGCCGCGGATTTGGCGGTCTCCGCCGTCAACACCTTCGCGTACATCACGCGCATCGGGCGCAGATATGCGAGGATCACCAGCGTGATCAGCGTGGCGCAGACAATCACGATCCAGGCGAGCGTCGCGTTCAGCCAGAACAGAATCGGGGCCAGCACCGCCAATGTGATCAGGTCGAGGAAGGTCGACATCAGCTTGCCGGTTATGAACTGCCGGACCTGATGGATTTGGCTGACCTTATACATCGTCTCACCGGCCGGATGCCGTTCGAAATAGTCGAGCGGCAGCCGGATCAGGCGATTGAACACATGCAGGTTAAGCTTGGCATCGATTCGGACGCCGACAATCAGGATGATCAGCCGCCGGGCGTGGCCCAATAGCGTCTCATACAGGATCATGATGCCGAGGATGACCGAAACCAGGAACAGCGTCGAATAGCTGTGATGGGTCATCACCTTATCGACGACCGTCATGACAATGAACGGCGGCACGATGGTCAGCAGGCTAAGCGCGATGGAGCCGACCATCAGGTCGATCAGGGATTTGCGTTCGCGGCCGACGAGTTCGAAGAGCCAGCGGAGGGAGAAGGGCGCGTCGGCGTCCGCCTGCCCCCTTTGGGCACGCAGCAGAATGGCCTCGCCCGCCCAAACCTCGCTGAGCCGCATCTCATCGACCGGGATCGGTGGAGACGCCTCCGGCGCGCGCGGGTCGCGGATCATCACGACCTTGTTTTCGACGCTGGCACCCGTCAGCAGGCCGGCCGAACCGTCGGTGAACAGCAGGACCACCGGGCCGGTGTCCTGAAAACTCATGAGGTGGCGCCAGCGCAGCCGGACCGCGCGCGACCACATGCCCGCGCTCTGCGCCCAGGCCGATAGGGCGGCGGCGGTGGGGAGGGACTCGCCGGCTTCACCGCGGAATTCGTCTGGGTCTAATTCCAGGCCATAGTACCGGCCGGCCATCATCATCGCCAGCATGCGGGGATGGATTGGGCCGCCGCGCGGCTCGGTGGGTTCCCCGGACATTCCGGGCTCGGTGGTGCCGGCGTTATTGCCGTTGTTGCCGCCACCGGATTGGCCCGGTTGCGCCCCTGGCGTGCGGCCCAACCAGGGTTGGCCGGAAGCGTGTCCGTCAGAAATATCCACGAGCGAACCCTTCGAGAGGCGTGTCAGTTAATGACGATCCTGCCCCGGTGCGATCTCCTTGACGGGCGTTCCCGCCGTTTCCCCCGTCGTGGAGTACTCGGGACAGGGATAGGGCACCCATCATGTTGGCGACTGTTCCATGCAACTTATCATGGCGGTACCGGATGCGCCCATCACGAATGCGAACATAATTGGCCAGGCGATAAAAAATAAGCAAATCCTCATTTTCGGAGCCCGCAGCCAGGGACTCGTGCTATGTTTCAGCCTGACATGCACGCTGATGTAATCTAACAGTTGCATGTGCTGTTACGGGGCGGGCTTATGACACAGGCCATGGGCGAGGACAATTAGATGCTGGAACTGGTCGATCACGTCGGAGCGTTCGTGCCGGGAGCGCGCTTCTCACATCGCCCATTGGCCGAAGGACGCCTGTCCGGGCTCACATTCGCGGTCAAGGACCTCTACGACGTCGCGGGTGCCATCACGTCGTACGGCAATCCGGATTGGGCCCGAACCCATCGCCCGGCCGCGGCGACCGCCCCGATCGTGACCGCCTTGCTCCAGGCCGGGGCCGCACTGGTGGGTAAGACCAAGACCGTGGAACTCGCCTTCGGCCTGACCGGGGAGAATGTCTGGCACGGCACCCCAATCAATCCCGCTGCGCCTGACCGGTTCCCCGGCGGTTCAAGCTGCGGGTCCGCCGCCGCGGTCGCCGGCGGTCTGGTGGATTTCGCGCTGGGGTCCGACACCGGTGGTTCGGTCCGGATTCCCGCCAGCTATTGTGGCCTGTTCGGTATTCGCCCCACCCATGCCGCCATCAGCCTCGCGGGCGCATGCGGCCTGGCCCCCAGCCTGGACACGCCCGGCTGGTTCACGCGCTCCGCGTCCCT